>CAYQRR010000126.1:0-7091 GCA_964419635.1 uncultured Chitinophaga sp.
TAGTAGCGCACAGCGGCCGCATCGTTTACGCGCTTCCAGAAGCTTTCTACTTTGTTGTAGATTCTGGCTCGTTGCGTGGTGGCGCGGATGCGCAGGCGCTTCTGGCGCTCCTGTATGATTTCCGCATCGGCCATGTTGCCAATAACGGTATTAAAATCCGCCTGAAAACCGGCCGGCATACCGGCTGCTAAGAGCACTGCGCTGTAGTCGGTAATCATGGTTTCCATCACAAACACAGCCAAAATCTGCTTGCTGACGGTTTTGGCGTATTGCACATCGGCAAAGCCAAACTCAAAAAGGATGCGGTCGTTGCCGGGGAAAGCCTTTTTTACATAAAACTCCAGTTCCACCACCTTTTCGAGCACGGTGGCGGTGGCTTTTTCGAGCAGGGCGGTTTTTTCGGTTATGTAGTCCACCATCACTTCATCGGTCTCAAAACTTTCAAGCTCCACTATGGCCGCCAGCCAGTTGGTGGCAAAGGAGGCATTCAGCGTGGGGTCAAGAGCGGTAAAACCCGACATATCTTCACTAAATTGTTTATGCCAAACGCGGCTCTGCTGAGCAAAATTACTGTCGGGTATAAGCTGCCCGGTCTTTTTGGGCCTCTTTACAGAGGGTTTTTTAGGCTTTATAGTATTTTCCTGTTCCAAAGTATCCATATTGTATAGCTTTTTAAAATTAGCGAATACGTCAGCAAAGAAGTATAACAGCTATTTACAAAAATAAAAAATAATATTTTGTAAACAGGTGTTGCAATCTATTAAATATGCATATACTTTAATTAAATAGATATAAATAATTTATAAATAGCTATATTAAATATGTTAGTAGCTATATATAATCAATAAATATATATACTACTTAATTAAATAGATATTATATTATTACAAAAAGGCATTCTAATTAAGTAAATAGCTATATAAAATCACTGAATAGCTACATATTTTATTTGAATAGACGGTATTTTTAATAAAAATGGGCGTAAATAAGGGTATTTATCCCTCTTTAGGACAAGAACCACCCCCTACCCCCGCCAGCGGGGGACAGGTTACGGCACTTAATTATGCGCTTCTCTGGAGCGAGCGGGTATGTCCCCCTCTTGAGGGGGAAGCAAAATTTTACGGCAGTAAATTTTGCAGGGGGAGGATGTGTCGTCCTGAACTAGGTTGACAAAAAGTGTCAACCACCCCCTACCCCCGCCAGCGGGGGACAGGTGAGCCGCAATTCTCATCTGCCGGAGGTGGCTTTATGTCCTCCGCTGGCGCCTGCCTGCCGGCAGGCAGGGAGGTGTCCGCAGGACGGAGGTGGTTGTTATACCGCTTCCTCCACGGTCACCGGTCCATCGCCTCTGCGCTTAAACATGGTGCGGTAGATGTGGTCCCACAGTTTAGTGCTCACCCCAAAGCCGTTGTGCGGGTCGGTGTAGTGGTGTATCATGTGGTGCTGCTTGAGGTCGAGCCAGAATTTGCTTTTAAAGTTGACGTGGTGCAGGGCATAGTGCGTCATATCATAAATCAGATACCCAATCACAAAGCCCACAAAAAAAGGCGCTACCAGCTCGGGCATCCCCAAAAAGTAGGCAAACAGAAACCGAAAACTGTAGTAAAACAGGATGGCCAGCGGCAGGCTGACCACCGGCACCATCACCAGCCGTTTGCTATCGCGCGGGTAATCGTGATGCACGCCATGAAACATAAAATGAATCTTTTTGCCCAGCTCGCCCGGGGGGCACCAGTGAAAAACAAAGCGGTGCAGGTTATATTCGGCAAAGGTCCACACCAAAATACCAAAGGCAATCAGGGGCACAATGTAGAAGATGCTGAGATGCAGCACAAACACCGATTGATACAAATAGTAGGCAATCATGGGGAGATAAATCACCAGAGGCACTTTGTAATCTACCCGACTGAAAAAATCCATCCAGTCTGCATCAAACATTCTTACGCTCTCATCTTTATTGGAAACAAAATTTTTGGCCATACCTATCGGTGATTTCGGGGGCGAAAATAGCCTAATGGACTAAACAAAAAACGTTTCCTGTCCCCAAAAACAAAACCGCTCCGGCCATGGGCCGGAGCGGAGATATAGGCTGCTCTTTTACTGATACTAGCGGATAAACAACATTTCTCTGTATTTAGGCATTGCCCACAAATTGTCGTCAATCATACCTTCCAGGGTATCCACGTGGCTGCGAATCTGGTCGAAGAACGGCTTCACTTTGTCGCAGTAGTTTTTAGAGTGGTCCGAGGTAGATTTGCCATGATGCGCCTTGGCAATAGCATCGTTCATTTTATCTACCAGGGTTTTAATGGCGTTTACATGCAAGGCAATTTCGGCCGCCATTTCCTTTTGGGCCTTAGCCGAAGTAGCCGGAATGCCCACTTCTTTCATGGCTTTTACGTTGGCCATCAGTTTGCTCATATAATCCAGCGAGCAAGGGATAATGTGGTTAATGGCTAAGTCGGCCAGAATTCTGGCTTCGGCATCAATTTTTAAAGTGTAGCTGTGATGCAGAATTTCCACTCTGGCTTCCAGCTCGCGGGCGGTGTAAATGCCGGTGTCCACCAATACTTCTTTCGCTTTCTTGGTATTGTAAAAATCCAGGGCATAAGGAGTGGTTTTTACATTGCTCAGGCCGCGTTTCTTCGCCTCTTTGGCCCAGGCATCGCTGTAGCCATCTCCTTCAAACATCACCCGCTTACTGTCAGAAATATATTGACGCAGCACCCGCATAATAGCGCCTTCCTTTGTTTCTCCGGCTTTCACCAGGCTTTCCACTTCTTTTCTAAAAGCGATAAGCTGCTTGCCCACTATGGCATTCATAATAGTCATAGGCAGAGCACAGTTGGCCGATGAACCCACCGCACGGAATTCAAACTTGTTTCCGGTAAAGGCAAAGGGCGAAGTTCTGTTGCGGTCGGTGTTATCCAGCATTACATCCGGAATCTTATTGTGAATATCCAACTTCAGGTTAGCGTTGGTCAACTCATCATATTTTCCTTTGGCTACACGCTTCTCAATTTCGTTGAGCACATCACTCATATAAGAACCGGTGAACACCGAAATGATAGCCGGTGGAGCTTCGTTGGCCCCCAGGCGGTGGTCATTGTTCGCAGAGGCAATAGAGGCTCTCAGCAAATCAGCATACTCATTCACGGCCTTAATCACATTCACAAAGAAAGTGAGGAACAGAATGTTGTTCTTAGGCGTTTTGCCGGGCGACAATAAGTTCTTGCCGGTATCGGTTCCCATGCTCCAGTTGTTGTGCTTACCGCTACCGTTGATGCCGGCAAATGGTTTTTCGTGCAGCAACACACGCAGTTTGTGTCTGCGGGCTATCCGGTCCATCAGGTCCATCAGCAATGAGTTGTGGTCAACCGCCACGTTTACTTCCTCAAACATCGGGGCACACTCAAACTGTGCCGGAGCCACTTCATTGTGGCGGGTTCTCACCGGTATTCCCAATTTATGACACTCCGTTTCCAAATCCAGCATGTAGGCATATACCCGCTCCGGTATAGAGCCAAAATAGTGGTCTTCAAACTGCTGCCCTTTTTGGGGGGCGGCACCCAGCAAGGTGCGACCGGCAAACATCAAATCCGGACGCTGATAGAAGAGGGCTTCATCAATCAAAAAGTATTCTTGCTCCCAACCCAAAGTAGCGGTTACGCGAGTGGCTTCTTTGTCGAACATATGTACTACCGGCAGGGCCGCTTCTTCCAAAAAGTGAGAGGCCTTCAATAAAGGCGCTTTGTAGTCTAACGATTCACCGGTATAGGAAATGAAGATAGTAGGGATGCAAAGTGTTTTGCCATCGCCTATTTCCATAATAAAAGCCGGAGACCCCGGATCCCAGGCGGTGTATCCTCTGGCTTCAAAAGTGGCACGAATACCGCCACTTGGAAAAGAAGAGGCGTCCGGTTCTTGCTGCACCAACGCATCGCCACCAAATACTTCCATAGCGCCATCGCCTTTTGGCATAAAGAACATGTCGTGCTTCTCAGCCGTTAAACCGGTGAGCGGCTGAAACCAGTGGGTGTAGGAAGTGGCTCCTTTTTTCATGGCCCAGCTTTTCATACCGGCAGCTACCGCATCGGCAATTTCGCGGCTGATTTTTGTTCCGTTTTTAATAGCGCCACGCACCGCTTTGTATGCGTCATCGCTCAGGTATTCGCGCATAGCAGTGTCGGTAAACACATTCGATGCGTAATAGTCAGACACTTTAGTTCCGGCCAGGCGCGGAGACACGACTTCGCGGTTGACTACTGTCTGAACCGCTGATTTGCGAGCTGTATTCATTTTTGGATGTTTTTTGGTTAGCGGGCGCAAATGTAGATTTAGAATTATAAAATACTACACACCACCACCAATTTTATGCACAGTCCCTTCAAAATGCAGAGAATTAAGTGCGTGCAGCGATATTTTATTTCTAAAAATGGGTGTTTATGGCTTCAAATAATCTGATCTTAGCCACCTTCTTAAATATATAGGAATATTTAAATTAAACAGCAGTATCCAGGCTGTCAATAAAAAAGGAGTAGCCAAAATACGATAGTGAACGATGGCCCCGATTACAGGCACAGTGAGCCCAATCAGCAGGTAATTCAGCAGGGCAAACAGTATGCAAAGCGCGGCTACGATTATTGGTGGACTATATGCTTTTGTTCTCCGGGATAAGGAGAGTGCGAGCACCAAGAACAGGAAAGTGTTCTCTATGGCAAATGCAAATTCGAAGCTGTTTTTAAAGGACCAGATAAAAGGCGCAAACACGGATTGAAGGAGCGAGCCAGGGACTTGCGAAAGGAGGCTGTTACACCCACCCGAAAGAATGGGGGTATCAATACTGCTCCCGGCATGCTCTGCCCTGGCTAGTGCAGAAAACTCATTTCTCTTTTCGATGAGTATATCACAGAGATTGTTTTGCGCAGCCCAATAGGCTGTGCCGCCAATCAGCAACACCAGCAGGACAGCAGCTACCCGTTTTTCGGTTTTATCTCGCAGAAGGATAGGCAGCGCTATGAAGGTGCAAAGGACGAGGAAGAAGGCTACATAAGATTTTGTCTGCAGTAAAATGGCTATGGCCAGCAATTGCAGGAGTAGATTTTTAAGGTTGTAAGGCTTACGGAGCGGATACATAAACAAGCCCAGGGCAAAGAACAATACACTTTCTTTTAAAGCGCCACTACTCCAAAATAGAACAGAGGGAAAGAGAAAAAAAGGGACAGCGATTAATACCGGTTCATAAACCGGGAAGCGCGTAAAAAAGCGATACAGGAGAAAACTCCCTACAAACGAGACGAAGGAGAAGAAAAGCGTATTGATGTAAATGTTGTAACCCGATAAGTAATTTAAAATAGAATGAGTTCGTATCAGCAAACTGTTGTTGGTAGCCGGGTCTGCAGCCGGGTGGCTGAAGTATTGCGTTGGGATAAGATGCTTAAATACTTCAGGGTTTTCGATTTGGATGCCGGTCATGGCGCTCCACCAGGCAGCGGGGTGGGAGAAGAGTAGCTGCGATACAATGGTGCTGTCCTCAAAGTATCTATAAATATCGGCTTTGCTTTTGTCGGTGTAGTAATAAGTGTAAATCAATGTAAGGGCAATGCCGGCTACTACTTTAATGCCAAAAAAAGCAGTGAGGGTGTTCGGTTTAAGATGCTCATCCTTAAAGAAGCTACTCTGCCGGATAAACATACAGAGCAACAGAAAATAAACAAGGTATAAGGCTATATGCAGCAGCAGAAGCATACTGCAAGGTGCTATAATTCCGAAAGAATTAAAAACTGCTTTTTAAACGGGTCCGCATATTGCACAAGGGTAGATGTAAAATCATTATTGTAATGCGGGATAAAGTTTTCTCTTCGTTCCTGTAACACCTGGCCGGGATACAAAATCTCTTTCACCCCCTTTATCTGATTTATGGCCGTTTCTTGTTTTCGCTTCTCTGCTTTAAGCATTTTATTTTCCAGGTTCTGGAGGGCGGTGATTGTCTTTTGTTTTTCAGCCTGGGCGGCAGCTTTTAGGGTGCTGTCAGCTTTCTCTGCTTTCTGCAATACCGATTCAAACAGAGTGGCCAGCTTTTCCTGTTCCTCTTTCAGCGATTGCTCTTCGCTCAGCTGCTGTTGCATGTATTGGTGGATAATAGTATCCGTGTCGTTGAAAAAGTCTGAGTAGGTGAGCCCGAGTTTCTCTATCTTTTTCTGCAGTGAGGCAGGAACAATGGCCATAGAGGGCCGATGTGCGAGCAGCGGGAAGTTCACTTGATAGAAATCAAATACCGGCTTTAACTGCAGCCAATAGCCCAGTTCCCCGGCACCACCGGTAAAAGCCAGATTGGTCAATATCATTTCCTGATAAAGCGGACGCAGTATTACGTTGGGGCTAAACCGCTCCGGATGCTGCTGAATTTCTTCCAATATCTCTGCCTGGCTAAAAGAAATGTCCTTATTATTTACTTCAAACCGTTGAGTTGTTTCATTCCGGATTATACGTTCCCGGTAACCATCTCCTAAATAAAAGAAATTGATTTCGCGAGGCTTGGCCTGCACTTTATAATGCGTATCCAGATAGTGTAAGGTGGGCGCAAGCACTTGTGTAGCGCGACTATTCAATACTTCATCGGTTATTACAGCGGCAAATCTTTTTTTGAGCCTTGCATCATCTTGGTCTAAAACTACTAATCCATAATCTTTAAAAAGCTCATGGACAAAATACTGCATAAAACTGCCGAAAGTGCGGTGTTTTTTAAGCCCTTCTTCTAATACAGAAATGATGGCGGAATGAGTGCTGACTTTTTTCAATTCATCAATAGCCACTTTCAGCGTATCCGTTTTCCATTGGCCGGCAGCCCCGGTGCCACATTCTTTCCATTCCACTTTTACACCGGAAACGAATGCGTGGTTTAACTCTTCTACATCGTGGTCCTCGCTCCCCAACCAAAACACCGGCACAAAGTGATAAGCCGGATATTTATTCTTTAGTTGAATGGTTGTGTTTATAGCTGCGGCAATCTTGTAGATATTATACAGTGGCCCCAGAAAAAGACAGGGTTGATGAGCCGCTGTTACGGTAAAGGTGGTTTCAGATTTTAG
>CAYQRR010000127.1:0-7091 GCA_964419635.1 uncultured Chitinophaga sp.
TGTGTGTGACGAAAGATGCGGGCGAAGAGATATACGGCTTTTAAAACCGGACAAGACGGACCTTAGCGGTCTGTGCTTTGTTGGCCGGGCTAAGCGTATAGTTGCCAGCCGGCAAGGCACTCAAATCCAGTATCCCTTCCAAAGGTATCTCCTGCCGCAGCACGCAGCGGCCATAGCTATCGGTTAGCAGCACTTCCTGGGCATATGGACTGCGGATGTGTAACCAACCCGTGGTGGGATTCGGATACACCACACTGGCGTTTTCCGCTTGCGGGGCCAGCGAAGAAGCCACCGGCTGGGTGATACGCAGGAGCGAAAAATTTCCATATCCCCCCAATACCAGAGAAGCCTGACCAAAGAGTAAAATTTTTCCATCGGGCTGTATCATGGCCTCGCGCGTCCAGCTATTGCCCGGCCCGATGGGATACACCCCTTTGCCATCGCCATTGAAGGTGGCATCCAAAGAACCATCGGACAGTAAGCGGCAGAGTGAATAATGAATAATGCCGGTGTCGCTGAAGGTTTCTCCGGCAATCAGTATTTTATCATCGGCTTGCAGCGCCAGGGCATAGGCGCGTGCGGGGTTGCCGTTGTAATTAATAAACTGGTATCCATCGGCACTGAAAGTGCTGTCCGGTATTCCGTTTTCAGTTAAACGGAGCACTACCTTATCGGTATGTGTGCGTCCGGCCACTACTATTTTTCCGTCCGGCTGCAGTTGCAAAGCTTCCAGTTCGTTCAATACAGTGCTTTGCGCGTCATCAAAAACTCCGGTGCCGGCAAACGAAAAATCCACCGTGCCATTATCATTTAATCTGGCCACACAAAAATGGCTGAGGCTGGCGTTATCGTTGCCATAGCCGGCCAATAGCAGTTTGCCATCGGGCTGTAGCGCAGCATCCAGCGCATAATCGTTGTTGCCCAGGATATTCAGCAGCATTTTGCCATCGAATCCAAAACCGGAATCGAGCGTGCCCGACAGATTTATGCGCGCTGCCATCATATCAAAATTTAATCCGTTATAGGCACGCCCTACGGCTACTATTTTTCCATCGGGCTGCTGCAACAGTTTGTCAATTCTGGAGCCATTTCCGGCACCAAAATCCAGCGTGCGCATTCCGTTGCCATTAAAAGTGGAATCGAACACCCCATTCACATTAAAAATGGCTAAGGCGGCATTTCCGAACGAACTGCCGGCCACGGCCACGTTGCCATTGCTGAGGGGCAGCAGGCTGTAGGCCTCTTCGTAGGTAGACCCGAACGTAAACTGCATAAGGCCCGTGGCATTAAACGTGGAATCGGGTAAACCACTGGCGGTATACTTCGCCAGCAGCACCGCGTTGGTGGTGTTGCCATTCCAACCGGCTGCCAGCACCGAGCCATCGCTTAACAGGGCCGCACATTCGCCATGCGCAGTAAAGGGACCAAAAGAAGTGTAGGCGGTTCCGTTTGTTCCAAAGGAAGCATCCGGAACCTGCGCAGCCGGATGTTGGGCAATCAGGAGAAGCAGAAGAAAAGGGTAGAACATTTTTTTCATCGTATGGTGTTTATGGTTGAGCGTGTATAAGTTGCTTTAGTTCGTTGATTTCAGTTTGCAATTGGCGGTTGGCAGCGCTGAGCTCCTGCACGGCTTTTACCAGCGGCACCACAAACTCGGCATAGGTGAGTGAGTACAGTTTATCGGGCGAGGCGGGCACCTGCACTCCGCTGAAATCGTAGTGGCAGCGTTGAGCCGCTGCTTCCACTTCCTGCGCTATAAAACCCGTCATGCGTTTGTTTTCTAAATCATATTTGCCGGCCCACATAGCGGTATCGGCAGCGCCATACACCATTTGGTTTTGCTTGTGGGTATCAAAGCGGTAGCTCACCGGCCGCAGTTGGTTGATGAACAATAGCCCGGGTATATCTTCCTGCACCTCGCGCTTAATGCGCGCATCGCTGAAGCTGCTCCAGCCCACTTGTCCGCCAATGTAGCTTACGCTGGTATTGCCTATTTCAATGGTGTTGGTATTGCTGCCCACCCAGCCGGCACCATATCCGAATGCCGAAAAGTTGCTGGGGTTAGGGCCTGGCGGCAAACCGGCATCTTTGCCTACACAAGTATTAAAGCTGCCTGAAACCAGATTCGCCAGAGCGCCATCTCCGTGGGCGGTGTTATAGTTGCCGGTGGTGTTATTCTGCAAAGCGCCTGAACCGGTGGCCGTATTATCATAGCCACCAATATTTACTCGTAAAGCACTGTAACCAACCGCGGTATTGCCATAGCCGGTGGTATTCTGAAGCAGCGTGGCCCCGCCCAGTGCGGTATTAGCACTACCGATAGTATTGTTATACAAAGCCACACTTCCCAAAGCGGTGTTATAACTGGCCGTATTATTCAACATAGCTCCATTTCCCACCGCTACATTGTTTTTGCCATCGTTTTTTAGTTGCATGGCTTTTATACCCACCGCCACGTTTTCGTAGCCGGTGGTGTTACTGTATAAAGCAAATCGGCCTACCGCGGTATTGCTGTAGCCGGTATTATTAAATGTCAGCGTTTGATTCCCCAGAGCGGTGTTGTCGTTGGCTGTTGTGTTACTCAGGAGCGCTTTATAGCCAAGGGCTGTATTGCCTATGCCGGTGGTGTTTTGGGCCAGGGCCTGATAGCCGTTGGCTACATTGGCCCATCCGTTGGTGTTTTGCCGCAGCGCAAATTTACCGGTGGCGGTATTCTCATATCCGGTGGTGTTGGCGGCCAAAGCAAAAGTGCCCAGGGCCGTATTGTTGTCTCCGGTGGTGTTGGCGTTTAAGGCCTGGTTGCCAAAGGCAGTGTTATCAATACCGGTGGTGTTAAACAACATGGCACCATATCCGGTAGCCGTATTGCCTATGCCGGTCGCGTTGCTGTACAGCGCATTTACGCCTACACTTGTATTGTAGCTGCCGGTGGTATTCGAATACAAAGCCTGCACGCCCAGCGCAGTGTTTTCCATGCCTGTGGTGTTGCTAAACATGGTTTGAAAACCGATAGCCGTATTGTAGTTACCGGTAGTGCTGAGAGTAAGTGCGTATCCTCCAAGAGCCGTATTCCATGAGCCCGAAGTATTGCTGCGCAAAGCCAAAGCACCCGTAGCGGTATTGTTGGTGCCGGTGGTGTTTGCCCGCAGTGCGTTGACGCCCATGGCGGTGTTTAAAATACCGGTGGTGTTGTCCGCAAAGGATTTGTAACCATAAGCCGTATTAGCCGTACCCGTGGACAGGGCTCCGCTCCTGAAACCTGTAAAGGTAGAGGCCAGTGCCGAATCAATGAGCCCCGCATGAATGTTGTTGATTTTAAACCGCAGCGACACATCATCGGTGGTGCCGATGAAGTGGGTGTTTACATCGGTGCCGCTATTGCCTTTGAGGGTCCAGAAGGGAGTGAGCGGATTTTGAACTTCTGCCTGAGAATAAACCAGATATTGACTGAGGAATAACAAAACGGACCAACTGTATTTGCGCCACATAGTGGCGTAAAAGAACAACGGCCAACAGGGTATTGCAAACAAAAATTTGGTTTATATCGGGCAGCAAGCGATAATTGGCTTTATGAGAGTAGCACCGGTTTTTGAACTTGTAAAAACACTGAGCCCTGCGCAGATAAAATTACTGGGCCGCAGAAGTGAACCCCATGCGGCTTTTATTACGCTACTGAAAATAATGCAGCAGGCACCCCAAAAGGAGGAGGCCTTATTCAAAAAGCAGTTTTTGGCCATACATCCCGGCATTGATTTTACCGAAACCAAATCATACCTCTATCAATTTCTGCTGCGTCACCTCACAGAGCTTTCACACGAAGAAAGTTTGATTGCTGAAATCACTTATAGTTTTGCGACAGCCGAAGCAGTGGCCAACCGCCACCTGCACAAAGAATCGCTCGCGATTTATAAAGCAGCAAAACAAAAAGCCGATGAAGCCGGATTTTTCCAGCTAAGTGCAGTGGCGCTCAAGCGCATGCAAAACATTTTATTTAAGAGCGCGCGCACCGATAAAGATTATTCACTGCTGCAACAATTAGCCAATGAAGAAGCGGCTGCTATTGAAAAAGACAAAGCAGCTTCCATCAGTATGCAGCTCTATGTCCGGTTTGTGCAACTGGTTGAAAAATATGGCGGCCCCACCACACCGGCTGTGTTGAAACAGTTTCAGGAAATTGCCGAACATCCTGTAATACAGCAGCGGGAAAAACTCCCCTCTAAACAAGCGCGGCTCATCGCTTTTGATTTGCTCACCAACTACTACCGGTTTACCAATCAAAGCGAGAAATTTATTTCCATTAGTCAGCAGGAGTTAAAGTTCTACACGCCTGCTTTGCTCAAGGACCCTTACTACGCTTATCGCTATGTGTTTATGCTGCACAACCTGATTGGATTGCTGCCTTCTTCGCGCAAAAGAGTGTATCGGGCCTTGTTGAGTAAAGCCCCAACGCCCAATGAAAACACCATTAACTACAAAAAATTATTTCTGATACACGCTGCTTTGAGCGAAGCAGATCATATGCCTGAAGCGGCTTTTAAAAAACTTACAGCCGATACAATAACTGAATTGAAAAAAGACTGGCTACAACAAAAACCCAAAGAGCGAATGGATTTGGTGTTTGGTTTTCTGAAATCGTTGATTGCCCGAAAAGATTACAACACGGCCGCACAGGTAATTATACCGGAGCTGAACAATAAAGCATTGGAAAAAGCCTTGCCGCCTCAGTATGTGGGCTTGCGACTTTTTTATCTGCTCACTTTACTGGAGCAAAGAAATTTTTCGCTGATGGAATCGCCCCTCCGCTCGCTGCAATATGCGCTGCAACGGGCACACACACAGAATAAGGTAGCGAAGGAATTGGCTCCATTATTTTTGGCCCTGATGCGACAAGCCGCTTCCAATAAAATAGCGGCCTCCATTTCAAAAGTGGAAGAGGCCGTCCGCCAAACTCCGCACTTTGCCAATCAGGGTTTTGGGTTAAACATATTTATTGAAAGCCGCTGGTATCAAAAACTTAAAGAAAGATACCACTCACCCCGTTAAGGCCCGCACTATTGGAAAGGGACTTTGAAGGAGCTGATAACTTTATTGTCTTCGTCCACTATGCTCATCTCCACATATTCTTTGCCCACTATCCGCACTTTCCCAAAACCGTTTTTGCATGATTTGCTGCTGACTCCAATACCGCCCCGGTTCCAGATTTTTTTCCAGCGATATTGACCCAGGGCATGTCCAATCAATTTCAGGTATTTAGCCAGCTCGGTGGTGGACACACTCAGTCCACTGGCATTCATCTCCGGAAAGCCCGCATTGGTGCCATCGTCCATCACGCTGTGGTGTGTATCTCCGCTAATCACCAAAATGTTTTTGAGGTTGTTCTGTTTTACAAACTGCATAAAATCGTTGCGCTCGTGCGGATAGCCCACCCAGTAGCGGCTAAAACCCAGCGCCAACTGAAATCCACTCCAGGTGCCCCAGCTCAGTTGCTGCATGCGCACTCCGGCATCTATCAGTTTGCTGCATGCACCGTTTAAAGGCACTCCACTTACAATAAACTTCCAATCGGCTTTTGATTCCAATAAACTGCGCTTGAGCCATTCCATTTGTTTTTTGCCGAAGAGCGTGAGCGATGAATCCGGTTCAAAGCGCCACCGCTTTTTAATGGAATCGTATTTAAAGCAATCGCCATCCGGATAGTCTTTGTCGCTGTTTCTATCCAACACAAAAAACTCGGCATTGCCAAATTGGAAAGAATGAAAAATGCCTTCGGTGGTATCGGGCAGTTCGTAATGCGGAAAATAATCGGCATAGCCTTTAATCACGTTTCGTCTCCAGTGCGGAGGAAAGGTATCGGCCGGCATGTTATAGTGCAGCCTTCCCTTGATGCGCTTGGCATCAAAACCGTTGATGTGGTAGCGCCCCGCACCGGCCCCTACGTAATCGTCATCGTCAAACACATAATCAATGGGCACCGTGCGCAGCATGCCTTTCATCACCTTTTCGTTGTAGCGTCTGCGATAGCTGCTGTCTATGCCCTCTTGCGAATCGGCATAACTGCGCGAAATCATGTAATCGGGATAAGTATAATCGCCCGTATGCATCAGGAAGTAAGGATTATTCAAGGGCATGGCATCAAACACTTTCATATTCTCCGTTTCCTGACAGCTGCCGGTCACAAAACTGTAATCGCCCAGGGCACCCACTGCCGGAAAAGTTTTAAAAGAACCGCGAACACTATCTTCTTTACCTTCAAATAAAATGCGGTAGAAGTAGCGGGTATCGGGTTTTAAACCAACTACCGACAGCATCAGCGATTTATCGCGCAGCGAATCGGTGACTCCTTTGGCGGAGCTTGCGTTTTCCATATCGGCACGCTCGCTAAACTCCATAATCACTTTGCCGCATTGATTGGTACGGATATACATTTTACAGGAAGCGGAGGTTACCGCGCCTATGACCGGGCCGTGCGTGATGTATTGCGCGCTTACGCTGTAGCACAGCAGACTAAAGCAAAGAAGCCATACACTGTGTCGCATTAGAAATTATAGCGAAACTGCATGGTGAAATTGCGAAGCGGCTCCGGCTTACCGGGACGCAGTGAGTAGTAGCGGTTAGTGACGTTCTTAATAATGAAACCCATTCCAAAATGGTCATTGATTTTCATCCCCATGCGTATATCCATAAAGAAATCACCTTTTAAACGCCCGTTAATGTATTTCTCCAACGCGTTGATATCGCTGAAAATAACGTTGGCGATGGTTTTATAAAAGCCGGGCACCACCTCGGGTATGCTGCCGTAATTAAACGTAGCACCCAAGTAACATTTCCAATATGTAATCTCCATATCGGCACGGAACAAATGTCGGATTCGATAAGGCAACACATTAGCGGTATCCGGTCCGGTAACGCGCTGTGTGTTATACTTAAATAAGTCTTTAATGTACTCTCCTGCGGTGTATTTGTCAGCCGCCTGCGCATCCGATTTCTTGGTAGGGAAATTATAAGAGTAGCCGCCTGTAAACTGCAGACCCACGGGACCCAGTTTTCCGGTGGTCATCAATCCCACTTCATATCCGGCTACACGGGCACTT
>CAYQRR010000128.1:0-5639 GCA_964419635.1 uncultured Chitinophaga sp.
CTCCATTTGTTAAGCCATTTACATGGAGGCGTTGTAATGGGTTGTTGGTGCCAACGCCCACATTGCCGCCTTTTAGCACTGTTAATGCATCTGCTCGTGAATTTGCTGCAGTACCTATACCAACATTGAAAGCACGGTCGGCAGCATTAAAAGCACCTGAACCAACTGCTGTATAATCTGTACCGAAAGTACCCACCGATAACTCACCGAAAGAGCGGGCATAATTTCCACGTCCTAGTGCACCAGCTGAAACACCTGAGGTAGTGTCACCCCAGCCAATAGCCAAGCCAAGATTGCTTTGAGTTTGGCTTTGAAAGCCACCGGCTATAGACGTTGTAGCAGCAACTGTAGATGAATTTGTATTGTTTAACACCACTGAATAGTTGCCGGCAGCATTATTGGCATTACCGCTTACAAGTGCATGCGTAGCGCTTACGGTGTTGGCATTGCCACCAGCCAGAGAGTTTGTACCGCTCACCGTGTTTCCACTTCCGCTCACCAAAGAGTTAGCACCCGAAACAATATTGTTTTGTCCGAAAGCTGCAGCTTGTGCTGCGGTAGTGGAGTTATTATTACCGGTTACAAACGAGTAATCTCCGGCTGCTTCGTTGCTGAACCCTCCCAAAGCCACAGAGGCCACGTTCTTGGCTGTGTCAGCCCAACCAATGGCTATAGATAAATTGGCTTGGGTCTGCGATTGAAAACCTCCGGCTACAGAGGTAGTAGCTGCTACAGTAGATGAATTCGTGTTATTTAGTACCACTGAATAGTTGCCTGCAGCATTATTGGCATTACCGCTTACAAGTGCATGCGTAGCGCTTACGGTGTTGGCATTGCCAACAGCCAGAGAGTTTGTACCGCTCACCGTGTTTCCACTTCCGCTTACCAAGGAGTTAGCGCCCGAAACAACATTGTTTTGTCCAAAAGCTGCAGCTTGTGCTGCGGTAGTGGAGTTATTATTGCCGGTTACAAAAGAGTAATCTCCGGCTGCTTCGTTGCTGAACCCTCCCAACGCCACAGAGGCCACATTCTTGGCTGTGTCAGCCCAACCAACGGCTATGGATAAATTGGCTTGGGTCTGCGACTGAAATCCTCCGGCTACAGAGGTAGTAGCTGCAGCGGTTGAACTGGCCGTGTTATTAAATACCACCGAAAAGTTACCGGCTGCATTATTGCTGTTCCCACTTACCAGAGCGTGAGTGGCACTTACGGTGTTGTTGTTTCCGGTTACCAAAGAGTTCTGCCCACTCACTGTGTTGTTGTTGCCAAATGCTGCAGACTGATTCCCGGTGGCAGTATTGCCGCTGCCAGCGGCAAATGAATTAGATGCACCAGCAGTATTGTTTGCCCCAAATGCAGCGGAGCCTGAACCTACGTTAGCGTTGTCCCATTGTGCTCCGTTTATACTACCTGCTCTAAAAGCAGCTTTGGCCGGAGCCCAGAGCAATCGTGTACCAAAACCGGCAATGGGCACTACACCGGTAGAGGTATTTCCAATTCCTACTAAAGCCCCCCCCGGGTATACCCGTAGTGCCTCTTCGTTTTGTCTTTTAATAATTACATCCGCATTATCGGTTGTCCCAAGAAAGTTGATAGCGTTATTGATGCCAGCGTTTCCGGTAATGTTCCAGGCATTGCCAAAAGTGCCGTTTGCTAAACTGGCGTTGGTAAATGATTGAACCTGCCAGCGGTTGTCTGCATTGCTGTAAATGAGTGTAACAGTTCCGCTATCACCTACCACCAGGTCGCCACCACCGGTCATGATGCGAGCGGTAAGGTTAGAGGAAGTAGTTTGGTCTTTGATGGTAAGTGTTTGTGTTGTGGTATTTTGTAGCACGACAATTCTGCCATCGCCACTGGCCAAAAGGCCTGTAATGCTGTAGGCTGCTGTGGGGCCGGTGATACGGTAATAGCTATTGCCGTTGGGGAAGGGACTAATGGCTACGTTATCGTTTACTCCATTTGCCAAAGCAAGGGCTGCTTGCCGGATAGCGAAATCGCCATTTACATCCAGGCGAGTGGCAGGGGCAGTGGTGCCGATACCCATTAATCCGTTTCTGTTGATTCGCACTCGCTCAACCGGTGTAGAACCAGCCGGTGCAGTGAAGAAAGTCAGGCGTCCGGTCATTTGGCCGCTTCCTGTTGCCGAGTCCACCAACATCTCAATTCGTGTAGCTTGCAGATAGGTGCTGCCATCATAACCACGACCATCTATACGTCCAAGTGAACCTCCGGAACCTACAATAGTGGGTGCCGTTATATTGCCATTCGCTCTGCGGAACCAAAATTCGTTTGGGTTGCCATAATTTGTGGAAATAATATTAGGGTTGGTATTGATGGTGTTGATCACTTCCAGCATTCCGAACAGCGATGGGGTGGTGGTTCCTATTCCCACTCTTCCACCGGTATCAATCGTCATCCGTCTAATGTTGTTGGTGCGAAAGCTGAGATAAGCGAGATCTGTGGTTCCTAGAAAGTTATTGGCTGTGTCGGTGCCACTGTTGCCCCGTGTTTTCCAAAACGGTGCTGTTGGGTTTTGAGTCTCTGCTTGGCTAAAGGAGTATTGATAGAAAAGAATTAAAAACAGACTGGCAAGGCCAGCCTTGAGAGTAGTATAAAAACGCATGATTTAGAATTTCGTGTCTAAACAAACTTAGAATTTTTTATCATTCTAAGTATGAGGACACTACAATAACTTTTCCAGCGCGTTGTCGTAAATTTCTTTCCAGTCAGCAATGGTTCCCCAGCGCTCTTTGTCTACAAAAATCATGGCAGAGGTTACCACTCCAATATTGTTGAAATCTACCTCGTGCTGCGCCAATAAATCAAGAAATTGATTTTCCTTTTCCGGCTTTACGGTTACCACCACTCTGCTCTGTGCTTCTCCAAACAGGAAGGCATCTTTGCGAAGGTCTGCATCCGTTTCAATTTCAAATCCACGCTTACCGGCCATAGCACTTTCCATCAGGGTGATAAATAAACCACCTTCCGATATATCGTGTGCAGATTGAATAACTTGTTCGTTCAATAACTCTTTAACGGCCTGCTGAACTTGCACTTCAGTTTTTAAATCGAAAAAAGGAGCAGGAGATTCCTCTACACCATGGTAGCCTACCAGGTATTCCGATGAAGCTATATCATCTTTCATTTCGCCAATGACATAGATGCGATCACCGCTCTTTTTAAAATCTAGCCCTGTTACTATTTCAATATCTTCCACAACCCCCATCATACCTATAGTTGGGGTGGGGAATACCGCACCACCTTCCGTACTTTGGTTATAGAAAGATACGTTTCCGCCTGTAACCGGTGTGTCAAATGCTTCGCATGCCAGCCCCATGCCTTTCAAGGCATTTACAAACTGCCAATACACTTCAGGGATGTACGGATTTCCAAAGTTGAGGCAATTAGTAATGGCGCTGGGTTCTCCACCGCTACATACAATGTTGCGGGCAGCTTCTGCTACAGCAATCTGGCCACCTACGAGTGGGTCGGCATACACATATCTGGCATTGCAATCTACTGTAACCGCCAGATGTTTTCGACTGCCTAATACGCGAACAATGGCCGCATCAGTGGGCCGGTTGGTAGAAGTATTGGCTACCCCAACCATAGAGTCATATTGTTCAAATACCCATTTTTTACTTGCAATGTTCGGGCGGCCTGCCAGTTCACGAGCTACTTGCTTTAAATCTTCGGGTTGTTCAATTTGGCTGATGTCAAATTTTTTGTTCGCAGCAAAGTATGCCGGCTCTTTAAACTCGCGGTCGTATACCGGAGCGCCTCCCCCCAGCACTAAACTCTCCGCGGGCACATCTGCCACTAACTGTCCATCCATGAAATATTCTAACCGGTCTCCTGCTGTTACTTCACCAATAATGGCGCAGTGCAAATCCCATTTTTCAAATACCGCTTCTACCTCTTTCTCGCTTCCTTTTTTCACCACAATCAGCATACGTTCCTGCGATTCGCTCAGGAGTATTTCCCAAGGTTTCATATTGGCTTGGCGAGTAGGCACTTTATCCAAGTACACTTTCATTCCGCTTTTACCTTTAGCGCTCATTTCAGAGGTGGAGCAAGTGATGCCTGCTGCGCCCATATCCTGCATGCCTACCACTGCACCGGTTTTGATAACCTCCAAACTGGCTTCTAACAATAGTTTTTCTTGAAATGGATCACCCACCTGCACGGCCGGTAAATCTTTGGCTGAATCTTCAGTAATGTCTTTGGAAGCAAATGCCGCACCATGTATACCGTCTTTTCCTGTAGAGGATCCAACAATATACACCGGGTTGCCTACTCCTTGAGAAATTGCGGATACCGTCTCGTTTGTTTTGACAATGCCTACGCTCATTGCATTCACCAGAGGGTTGGTTTGATACACCGGATCAAAATACACCTCACCGGCTACGGTGGGCACGCCAAAGCAGTTGCCGTAGTCACCGATTCCTTTTACTACACCTTTCAGCAAATATTTGGTGCGCTCGTTCTTCAGGTCACCAAAACGGAGTGAATTCAATGCGCAAATAGGACGAGCTCCCATTGTAAAAATATCGCGGTGAATACCTCCAACACCTGTTGCTGCACCCTGATATGGCTCCAAAGCGGAAGGGTGATTGTGGCTCTCTATCTTGAATGCGCAGGCTAAGCCATCTCCTAAATCTACCAACCCTGCATTTTCCTCTCCTGCTTCCACCAACAAGTGTTTGCCCTTGCGCGGAAGTTTCTTTAAATATTTAATAGAGTTCTTGTAGGAGCAGTGTTCGCTCCACATTACGCTGTATATGCTTAACTCATTGAAATTGGGCGTTCTGCCTAATATCTCTTTTATTTTTTCAAACTCTTCATCGCGTATTCCGAGTTGTTTTGCTTGTTCAAGTGTAGCTAGTTCAAGATGTGCGGCTGTGATAATGTATGTTTTGTTTGCTGGCTTAAATAATTTTACAGTAAAAACGAGAGTGTTTTTTTTTGAGCTCTAGACTATTTACAAACAATGATTGCACAAAACGCAATTCAATTGTTTTAAATTAGAATTTCCAGTGTCCGTTCAAATTCTTTGGCAGCTAACGTAGGTTTGTGAATACCCCTCCTGTCCGCTAGCTTTTACGAGTTGCGTTTGTTTATTATTTTGTTGCACTAATACATATGGACTTTAAAACGGATAATAAAATTGACCTGAATGCGGAAAATCAACTGATTCGCAAGGAATATCGTTCACTGTTGCGCGCCTTGCGCAAGAACATTTCTCCGCAAGAAAAAAAGTTGATTCGAGAGGCTTTTGAGCTGGCAACCGAAAGCCATAAAGACATGCGCAGAAAAAGCGGTGAGCCGTATGTGCTGCATCCTATTGCCGTAGCCAAAATTGTAGCGGAGGAAATGGGCTTAGATGCCACCAGCGTTATTTGTGCCTTACTCCACGATACAGTGGAAGACACAGAGGTTACTTTGGAGGAAATTGAACGCACGTTCAATAAAGAGATTGCCAAAATTGTGGATGGGCTAACCAAAATTGCAGGAGTATTTGACCTTAACTCCTCTATACAAGCCGAGAATTTCAGAAAACTCCTGCTTACCCTCAATGACGACATCCGGGTTATACTCATAAAACTAGCGGACCGCTTGCACAACATGCGTACTTT
>CAYQRR010000128.1:5660-7046 GCA_964419635.1 uncultured Chitinophaga sp.
ACGCGATAAGCAGTTGAAAATTGCCAGCGAAACATCTTATCTGTATGCGCCTTTGGCACACCGCATGGGTTTGTATGCTATAAAAACAGAGTTGGAAGATTTGTCGTTGAAATACACCGAGCCGGATCTTTATCGGGATATTGCGCAGAAATTACAAGAGAAAAAGAAAGAGCGAACGAAGTTTATCCATGACTTTATAAAGCCGCTAAAAGAGGAGCTGGAAAAGCGTGGTTTCCATTTCGATATTTATGGAAGACCAAAGAGTATTTATTCTATCTACAATAAGATAAAGCACAAGGGTGTTCCCTTTGAGGAGATTTACGATTTGTTTGCCATTCGTATTATACTCAAATCGGACCACGACAAGGAGAAAAGCGATTGTTGGGGTGTCTATTCCGCCATTACAGATATTTATCATCCTAACCCCGACCGCCTGCGCGACTGGCTTAGCAATCCCAAAACCAACAGATACGAAGCGCTCCATACTACCGTAATGAGTACCTCGGGCAAATGGGTAGAAATACAGATTCGCACAGAGCGCATGCACGAAATTGCCGAAAAGGGTTTTGCTGCCCATTGGAAGTATAAAGAGGGCAACAGCGATAGTGCCATGGATGAATGGTTGGAGAAAATTAGAGGAGTGTTGAGTAACACAGATGTATCTGCCTTAGACGTAGTGAATGATTTTAAACACGAACTGTTCAGCGAAGAAATTTTTGTATTTACTCCTAAGGGCGATTTAAGAAGACTACGAAAAGGCGCTACCGCGCTCGATTTTGCTTTCGAAATTCACAGTGGTATTGGTAAAAAATGTATTGGCGCCAAGGTAAATACCAAGCTACTACCCCTTAGCCACGTACTGAAAAACGGAGACCAGGTAGAAATTCTTACCAGCAATAAGCAAACACCCAACGAAGATTGGTTAAGTTTTGTGGTGACTGCTAAAGCCCGCTCCGTAATTAAGCAGTCGCTGAAAGATGAAAAGAAAAAGATTGCTGCAGATGGAAAGGAAGCACTGGAGCGGAAGTTAAAGGCATTGAAAATAGAAGTGAGTGAGTCGAACATTCTGCTACTCATGAATTTCTATAAAATGATTTCTCCGCTTGACATGTATTTCAATATTGCGAACAAGAAAGTGGATCTTTCCGATCTCAATAAGTTTGAAGTAGTGGCCGGCAAAATTAAGTTGCCTAAGCCGGTGCTGGCGCAATCCACTCAGAGCATGGACGAAGTGGTGAAACAGACTCTCCAAAAGAATGCTGAGTTGTTGATAATGGGCGAAAACAGTGATAAAATTGACTACAAGTTTGCTCCCTGTTGCAACCCCATTCCGGGAGATGATGTCTTTGGATTTTTGACAATTAATGATGGCATAAAAATCCACCG
>CAYQRR010000129.1:0-2678 GCA_964419635.1 uncultured Chitinophaga sp.
GATTGCAGTGCCGTGGATACCTCCGCCAGGAACGAAAGCATCACCCCTTAACCATCGCCATGCCCGGAAAAATATTTCTGATTCCTTCTTTTTTAAACGAAGACAACCCTTCTATTATCCCCCAGCAGGTGACTGAGGCCGTGCACGCGCTGGACGAGTTTATTGTAGAAAATGCCAAAACCGCCCGCAGATTTTTGCGCGCCATTGGCTACAAAAAAAACTTCGACACCGAGGTGACCCTGCACGAAATGGATAAACATGCTAAGGCGGTGAGTTTTGATGCCTTGCTGAAGAATGTGCTGGAAGGAAAAAACTGCGGGGTTATATCCGAAGCCGGCAATCCCTGCATTGCTGACCCGGGTAATGAGATAGTCGCCTATGCCCATAAACGAAATATTGATGTGGTGCCGCTGGTGGGTCCATCGTCCATTTTGCTGGCACTCATCTCCTCAGGGTTCAGCGGACAGCAATTTTCATTCAACGGCTATTTGCCTATTCAGGGTGCTGAGCGCAGCAAAAAAATAAAGCAGCTGGAAAGTGCAGCGAAAAACGGCCATACACAGATTTTTATGGAAACGCCCTTCCGCAATGAAAAACTGCTGGACGAAATACTAAAAACCTGTCAGGACGATACCGCCCTGTGCATTGCCTGCGACCTCACCTTGAGCACACAATTCATCCGCACCCGCAAGGTGCGCGATTGGAAAAAAGCAAAGCCCGACCTCCACAAGCGCTACTGCATCTTCCTGTTTGGATAGTGCGCGCTAAAACCTTCGGCCCGCTCGCTTGTTACGCTTCAAACATTTTACAATGAGCGTATATCAATTGCACCGAAAACAGTTTTTACCTATCAGCCTCGACACTGCCTGGGAGTTTTTTTCCTCTCCGCACAATCTCAAAGAGATAACCCCACCTGACATGGCCATGACGGTGCTCAACGATTCGGCTCGCGAAAAAATGTTTGCCGGGCAAGTCATTTCCTATCATGTGTCTCCGCTAATGGGCCTGAAGCTCTTTTGGCTCACCGAAATTACACACGTAAAAGACCGCGAATATTTTGTGGACGAACAGCGCGTGGGCCCTTATGCTTTGTGGCATCACCTGCACCGGTTCAGGGAAGTGCCCGGTGGTGTAGAGATGGAAGATATTGTGCATTACCAGCTGCCGCTGGGTCCTCTGGGTTGGATAGCGCATGCGCTATTTGTGCGCCAAAAACTGGAAGGCATATTTGATTACCGATTGAAAGTTTTGGTGGGGATATTTGGTGTGCAAACATCTGTGTCAATGATTGAGTAAGTGTTCCCAACAAATGTATTTTATGACTAAAACTTGCCCGTACAAAAAATTTAAATTTCTCTTGAGAATATGAACACACTATCCTTAATATCCGCGCGCGCACTGCTCTGCGCATCTACTAGAGAGAGAGAGAGAGAGAGTAACTTATATTTTATCGTTTTTCATAAAGCCCGATTGGCCACAGAGGTCATTCGGGCTTTTGTATTTTATAATGCCCACCCCTTATAGCACCAGACCAGTGCAAAACCTATAACCTGAAAACCTAAAAAAACACACACTCCTAGCACCCACACAAAACACCACCCACCCATTTTTGCTATGCAGCCTAACCCTGCACACGCAAAGGCCCTAAACCCGAGCACCCCTAGCGACTCTTGCCAAAGTAGAGGAGGGGATTTTTTTGAAAAACACAATACACTATCTATGAAAAAGAAGATTTTAAGAACCCTAATAGCTGTTTTTACAACCATATTGTTTTTAAGTACAACTTACGCAAAACCATGCTCAATTGCGTGGTTGATGCCACCACCATCGCCATCAACATCTGTGGTGCCTACTTACTACATTGGCAGGTCCGGTGCTGGCACAGACCTACTTTGTGTCTATAACGATGCTCAAAGACCTCTCTGTAAAAACGAAAACACCTTTATGTTGCTTGGAGATGAATCGGGAAATACAACGGTATATGATTTTCAACTTTTAACCCAAACGTTTAGCAACGTTACTGTTACCTTAACTAATGGAGGAAATACGATATACACATGGAACATCCCCATTAATGCCAATACTGTATATCCGTTTCCGATCAATTTTTCGGCACTATCTAATATTCCAACAGGTGTTTGCAAATTAACAACGGTGGCTACTAGCTCGGGCGGTACAGTTCCTTTTGGCACCATGGATTTAATTTTTCTACCAGTAAACCCCACTATAGGAATCAACTACACTGTAACGGATGCATGCTTAACACAACCGCAATACGAAGTTTGTTTTGAAACAGTGCCAATCATTCCGGGGCTTGAAGATTTTATGTACTGGGAGATTCAAGGAGGAGCTATTTTTACAGGTAACCCTGGTTGTGCGGTATTTCAGCGCGATGTTCAATATACTGTAAACCTTGTAGTAGGCGATTTTAACTACAACTTCAATAACCCGACATACCTAACCTGTGTATCTTCTGTAACATTTAAAGTAGAAGGCCCGCCTGTAGTAAGTTTGTCGCCCACATCCTACACGGGCTGCATTCCGCCAAACGCAATACAGATAAATACCACTACGACTAAAGGGAGGGCACCATTTACATATTCATGGTCACCCATTGCCGGTTTATTTACCTCAACATCCGAAGACCCCCTTCTAACACCGGGCAGTGCTGTGGTGGG
>CAYQRR010000129.1:2688-7020 GCA_964419635.1 uncultured Chitinophaga sp.
TACAGTAACGGCCACCGATGCCAATGGCTGCACAGCTACGGCTGTATTTGCTTACACCCCAACAAACTGTTGCTCCGGTACCGTACACCCAGGCGCAAACGGCAACCAGCCGCTTACGTTCTTTAATGTAAGCGCCTCACAGCTACTCTCTGCTTTTAGCTCCACGAATGGCATAATCACCACCAATGCCACGATCGCTATTAATAACATGCTAACTGTAGATGCAAACCTCACCTTTTTAAATTGTCCTAATATCCGGTTCGGCAAAGATGCTGTTGCGAACGTCAATAACGGAATAAAACTGACTGTTGACAACAGCATACTGCAATCTTGCACTACGGCTATGTGGCTGGGGGTAAGGGCCAGCGGTGTTAACACGCATGTAGAAGTGAGAAACGGAGGAAGCATACGCGAAGCCGGCATTGCCATACAAAGCAACAACAATGCGCGAATTACAACGTCCACATCTGCTACCTTCTTAGATAATTTTATAGGCTTGCAAATAAATAACAGTCTCGGTGGTGCGCAGATTAGCGTGCAAAGAACTACATTCGGTACCTTAACTGCCACCGTGCTAAAAACAGTCCCCACATCGCTTATTGGTTTATATCCGGTCAATACACCCAACACACTTTCCAGAGGTTATACCGGTATTGAAGTAAACAACTCTACGAATGTGGCCATACAGTCAACCGGTAACAATACCAACGCTAATTTTTTCACCAAGTTAGAGTGTGGTATATTTTCCTTCAATTCATCCATGACTTTAGTTTACAATCAGTTTACCAACTGCAACAAAACAGGAGGTGGCTCGCAATTGGTAGAGCGCAGAGGATGGGGATCTTACTACCGAAACACCAGCACAACGACACATGCTTATGCCATTGGCACCTCCTCCACTTATTGGCAAAACCACTACATATCCTGCGACAACGGCTCGCGGGTAGATGGTTTAGCCAACCTGGGTATTCGATACAACTATTACAAGAACGTAACCACCAATTCTGTATTGGTTCAAAACCTGAATAGCTGCCCGGCTGCAAACATTAACAACAACACAATCGAAAACACCACATCGGGCATTTCATGGCTGCTAAACCCCGCTACCATCGTAAATATTAGTAACAATAAAGTATTTGCAACCATCAATGCCATAAACCTGGGCGACAACAACAATACTACAGCACAAAAAACAGTGGCGCAAAATGATATGCAGGACGTGCGTTATGGTATACAGCTAAGCAGTGTAAGCAACGTAAATCTCGACCGCAATTATGTAAAAATGAACCCCACCCAACACGTGGGTTTAGAGAAAATTGGTATATGGGTGAGTAACTGCACCGGCTTGCTTACCTCTGTGCAGAATTTTATTGATGGCAACTACCTGTCGGGTGGCACTGCCCCTGCCAACACAAGGGGCATTGTAAGCGTTACATCGCCCAATGCATCTTTTCAGTGCGATAGCATTATCCGCTGCCAATGGGCAATACGTGGCGTGGGCAACAGTAACCCCACCGAATTCAGAGCGGTAGCCATGCGCGATTGCAATGCCGGTATAGTTATAGATGGAGCCGGTGCGCAGTTTGGCCCTCAGTTTTGGATTGCCATACCGCCCTTTGGCTTTAGCACCAACGACAACAAATGGTGGGGCAGCACATTTAACATTGGCCATACCTTTGCACGGCAAGGGGCTAATGGGGTTTATACCACTCTTTATTTCCGAAACCCAAGCCCGGGGGCAGAGTTTTTTCCAAATCCGTTTGGAAATAACAAAGACGCTGGGTTTGGGTCAGTAGAAACTTCAACTATCGTATGGAACGGTATTAATCATGCCTTACGTAGCTGCCAGAATAACTACAACACCTTTAAAAACGAGGAAGCCTCCATGCAAGATATTGGCACCTATGAGCAAATAGCTACAGGGCAAATGGTGTATAATTCGGCCTTAGAGCCGCAGTTGGAGCAGCTTGACCGCGAAGTATTGTTTGAGCATTTGAAAAACGTTGAAGACCTTCGGGCCGAGAGCAGCATTCTTGATAGTTTTTACAACGCAAACGTGAGCAACTCACTCGGGGCAACTGTAAACAGCCGCGATGCCGCTGCTATGGCTTACAATGCCGCTACGGCTGATGCCGCATTGCAGTCGGCAGCCGACATTGCACCCCAAAACCTGAGCGAGGCTAACACCAAAACTATACAAGAGATATATCTGCAAACCTACGGTAGAGGGGATGCCCAGTTAGATAGTGCACAGTTAGTCCTTGTGGAGGCTATAGCGCGACAGTGTTTTGTTTTTGGCGGCCCCTCTGTTTTCCTTGCCCGCACCATGTATTACACAGCTACAGGTTCTATAGACAATAGCTTTCAGGATTTTTGTTTAGAGAATTATGGTAGTTACAAAACTGAACAAGTGCCCTCAACAGAAAATATTGCGGCTAAAATGTTGTTGTCCGTTTCCCCGAATCCTGTTGCAAATGGAAACGAACTTTGGATAACCAGTAACAAACCGTGCAAAGTGAAAGTGTATAGTAGTGTGGGTCAACAAATAGATAGTTTCTCCGTTGATACGGGTGCAAATCAGGTTAGCCTTAATAATACAAGTAAAGGCATTTACTTCTTAAAGTTTGTATCAGATAATGGAGACCTATTTACAAAGACTTTAGTAGTTGATTAACATGGGTAGGTTCATTAATCTTTTTTTGTTTTTACATCTTACAACAGTATCTGCCTACGGGCAGATACTGTTTAGTAATCCTTCATTTGAAAATAGTTCTATGGATTCCTGTTGGACTAACAATGTTCCTCATTTTTGGAGTAGCTGCAACCGTAGTGCTATAGCAAACTGTAAACCATACTCAGAATCATATCCTAGCAATGTAGTTGATGGTAATTATCAACTGATTGTTCAAACCTGCAACTTTAGCAGAGTTACAATCTCTCAGCAACTTAACTGCCCAATTATACCAGGCGCAACCTACACTGGTTCGTTTAGCATAGCCAACTACTACAGCGATTCTTTCCCTACATTTTTCAATAAGGGCATCTGCCGCTTAGGACTAAGCATGGATATTTGTGTAATTAAACAACCATTTTTTGAAGAGGGGCCTTTAGATACTGCATGGGTGCAATATCAATACACATTTACACCAGATAGTGCTTACCCTTGGTTTCTAATTGAAAACAAACGTCATATTGGTAGCAGTTGCGCCAATTTACTTGTAGATGCCCTCTCCCCCATCAGTGTCCTCAACGCCCACCAAATACACAGCTATGCCACCGATACCCTGCTACCCATAGGCACCACAGCTTGCCTAAACCTAAACGCCTACGCAGATACTACCTACAGCCGTGTGTGGTGGGAGCAAGTGGGCGTGGGGCTAATTGACAACCAGCTAAACGCAGGCACTTTTTGCACCGATACAAACACCACTTACATCATACACATGGTCGGCAAAGACAGCACCTGTGCGGGCTACCTGCCCAGCAGCGATACGGTAAGGATAAGGTTTTATGACCCCAATGGCGTTGCAAATGTAACCTCACATTCGTTGCTGAGTATTTTTCCAAATCCTACCAATGGTACAGTTACCATTAGCACAGAACTAAACGGTAGTTTTGAGTTAAGCGATGGATTAGGCAGAATAGTCGCCACCAAAACCATCGATCGCGGCAATACCACTTTAAGCATTGAAGATTTGCCGAGCGGTGTATATTTCTATCGGTTTAGCACCTCAGGCAAAATACAGCGGCATGGAAAACTCGTTAAGCAGTAACGCTGCTTTTTTAGAATTACTCTGCTGTCTGTGTAATCGAACTCAATAAACCTTCACGGCATTCGTCTTTTGCAAATAACCGCCAGTCGCTTCAAACACAAAACTTTATATTTTCACTCCGCAAAAAAATAATGCAGCAATGATGAACGCAAAAATGGAAGAGCCCGAAAAGCCCAACAAGCAGGATGAACTGATAGAAAAATTTGCCGGTGGCATGATGAAGTTCGACAACAAGTTTCTCGAACAGCGAAAAATATTTTTGTGGGGTGGTGTGCATGATGAAAGTGCAGAAAAGCTGGTCAACCGCCTCCTGTTTCTGGAAGCCAATGACCCTGGAAAAGATATTTTCTTTTACATCAACAGCCCCGGAGGTGTGGTAACCAGCGGCATGGTGGTGTATGATGTAATGCAAATGATTTCGTCACCGGTACACACCATTTGCATGGGCTTGGCGGCCTCTATGGGCTCCATTCTGCTGAGCGGAGGCACCAAGGGCAAGCGCAGCATCTGGAAGCACGGCCGCGTGATGATTCACCAGCCATCGTTGGGCGGCATGTAT
>CAYQRR010000130.1:0-6927 GCA_964419635.1 uncultured Chitinophaga sp.
AATTTTTCGAAGACAACCGCTTTGTTTAAGATACGAAGTACATGTTCTATCTTGACTAAAGAAAAATTCACCAACTTGTTGCCGGTTTCCAGTCGGCTCCGGAAAAAATCAACTTCTTCGGGCAATCGCAGATAACCGATTTCAAAACCAATTTTTCCGCAATACACCATTTTTAGTTTCGCAATTATCTCGCTAAGCGTTGCATTGGTTAAGCCTAGCTCGCTTCCGACTGCAAATTTCCTATCCAAATCCTTCTCCGTAAGTCCAAAATTGACGAGGTCCAGATAGGCTTTTCTGTCTTTCCGCTTCTTAATTGGGTTAGTGTCGGCTATCAAGTGGCCTTTCCGTCTATAAGCGTCAATTAACTTGTAGACTTTTAATTCGTCCATGGAAACAGTGTTCCCTTTACTATTGTAGTTAAGGGTAGCAAAGTCAAAACCTTCAAAAAACTTTCTAAAATCCGCATCAACCGATGCTGGATTAGCCTTGAAATCGCGATATAGATTTTCAAGGAACTGAGGAGTGGCGCTGCTTAAATAGGTGTAAGAATCCATGTTTTATTTTAAAAAAGGTGTGCAAACGTATATGATAACAGGGAAATAACAAGTATTCAGCGGCTAAGGTTTCCCTCAAGGCTGCGTCAAGTGTACAAGTGCTATATTTCGGGACATTGCAAATGAAGTTTGGAAAAAAGAATTGAGCGTCTATATTTGCGTCCCCAAATTAAAACAGAAGTAATGGCTAATCACAAATCAGCAAAGAAAAGAAGCAGACAAGCAGCAAAACGCAGACTGTTCAACAGATACTACGCTAAGACAATGCGTAATGCTATCCGCGACATCCGAGGAGAGAAAAAAGAAGCAGAAGCTAAAAAATCACTTCCTAAAGTTGCTGCCCTTATCGATAAACTGGCTAAGCGCGGTTATATTCACAAGAACAAAGCTTCTAACCTGAAAAGCGGTTTGGCGAAGCGTTTTGTAGCTAAGACAAAATAAAAACAATACAACTCTATACAGAAAGGCATCTTCAACAGATGCCTTTTTTATTTTTAGCCGTATGAGTGAATCTACTAACCATCATTTATCTATAAAAAACTGGGCCGAGGAAGACCGCCCCAGAGAAAAACTACTTTTAAAAGGCAAGAGCGCACTCAGTGATGCAGAGCTGCTGGCTATACTCTTGCGTACAGGAGTTAAAGGAACATCAGCCTTAGATATGAGCAAAGCCATATTGAACAAAGTGCATGGAGACCTAAATGAACTTGGTAAACTTTCTGTTTCCGATCTCAAAAAAATGCAACGGGGTTTGGGCGACACGAAATCCATCACACTGGTAGCGGCTTTAGAATTGGGCCGCAGGCGACAGGCGACCGAAGTACGTGAAAAACCACAGATCCGCTGTAGTCGTGATATTTTCGATTTTATATACCCCGACATAGCCGATTTAAAACATGAAGAATTTTTTGTTCTTTTTCTCAACAAGGCAAACCGGGTACTTGCTCACCAACACATTAGCAAAGGCGGAGTAGATGGCACCGTTGCCGACATTAAAATAATTTTGAAGCATGCTTTGGAGCACTTAAGCTCGGGTATTGTAGCGGTGCATAATCATCCCTCCGGCAACCTTAAACCCAGCGAAGCGGACGTACGACTTACGCGAAAGCTAAAAGAATCTAGCGCTTTGATGGATATCCAGTTACTGGACCACCTAATTATTGGCGAGCAACGCTATTTCAGTTTTAGTGATGAAGGGTTGCTATAATCCAATCAACGAATGATGGTGAGCGAGCCCTTGTATGCTGAATCGCTGTGATTATCGAGCCATACTATTTGAGCTGTGTAAACGTAAACTCCGGAGGGCAAATCGCTGCCTTTATAGCCTCCTACATTCGGATTCCAGGCAAAATTGATATCGTTAGTTTCAAATACCTTTTCCCCAATCCGGTTAAAAACCTGAATAGTTAGTTGCTTGATGGCCGTCAGATTGCCAAATAATTGCCAAGTATCATTTGCACCATCACCGTTGGGGGTGAATGCATTGGGTATAAAGATGGAGTAATCGGGTATTACAATTACATCGAAACTATAAGCACCCGAACATCCATCCGTGTTAGTAACAGTAACAGTATATTGTTGCGTATATACCCCATCAAAAACGGGCGCTGCACAATCGTAGCAACTAAGACCGAAGGCGGGCAGCCAGGAGTAAGCATGCGCTCCGGATTGGTTAGTAACACTATTTAACTGAATAGTGGACCCTAAATCAACCTGTGCCGGATTCGGATTTACGGCTACAGTAACAGAATCAGGCTCGCCAATCACCACATTATCGGAGAGCGAACAACCATTGTTGTCGGTTACTGTCACCGAGTAAGCACCCGCAGCTAATCCGGTAAAATTACCGCTGGTGTTAGTTTCTCCGTTTGATAAGTCAAATGTGTAGCCTGCTGTACCACCCATGCCTAGAACGTCTAACTGCCCGTTTGACGCATTATAACACAGCGCATCGGTTGTGGCTACGCCGGCTGTCAATGCTGCCGGTTCATTTATTTGAGTGGTAGTGGACGCTATACAATTGTTTATATCCACCACAAGCACGGTGTAACTACCGGCTATTAACGAAGAAAACTGACCATTTTGAGAACTAACAAAATCAACATTGTTGAGTGTGGCAGTATAAGTGTAGTTGGGGGTACCGCCCAATGCAGTAGCAGCTATTTGCCCTGTTGCTTCTCCAAAACAACTGGCATCTATTGGCAGTGCACCCACAGTGAGCAAAGGAGGTTCGGTAACCACTGCAGTTTGCTGCAAAGTACAACCATTGGCATCCACCACCGTCACATTATAAGTTCCTGCGCCCAATGAGCTCACTGAATTTGTAGTGCTCACGTTCGGATTCCATTGATAGGTATATCCGGCACCTACTGTACCTCCGCTCACGGTAAGCTGTATGTCTCCGGTTGCATCGCCATTGCAGAGCACATCGGTATGTGTAGTAGATGCGGTGAGTGCTGTGGGCTCGGTAAGTGTAAAGTTCTCGGAGTTGGTACATCCGTTGTTGTCTGTGACTGTTACAGAATAGTTACCTGCAGCAAGGCCCGAAGCTGAATTGGTGACACTCGATCCAGGGCTCCACACATACAGGTAAGGAAATGAACCACCGGTTACATTCACTGATGCTATACCATCATTGCTTTGAAAACAACTAAGGTCTGTTTGCACGGGTGTAAGTGTCAGCGGCTGGTTAGGTTCCGAAATATTAACGGTAGGTACCAAACTGCATCCGTTCAAATCAGTAACGGTTATACTATATAAAGCAGGCGAAAGATTGCTGGCAGTATTAGTGGCCGAAACATTAGGATTCCAGGAATAACTGTAGGGTGCTGTGGCTCCGCTAGTTGTTAGTGTAATGGAGCCATCATTCGCCCCAAAACAAGACACGTTGCTCGACTGAATATTGATAGTAAGCGGCTGAGCAGGCTCTATTAGTGTAATCGTAATTGCTTTTGTACAATTGGCTTGGTCTGTAACTGTGATATCGTAGACACCTGCTGCAAGTAAACTTGCCAGATTATTACTGCTCACGTTCGGGCTCCAGGCGTAACTGTAATTAGGACCCGTACCACCCGATGGGGTTAAAACAATATCTCCATCTGTGTCTCCAAAGCAATCCAAGTTCGTGTGTGTCTCTGTAATTAGGATATCGGAGGGTTCGTTGATGGTAAACGTGGCTGTTTGATTGCAGAGCGATGCATCCGCGGCAGATACAGTATAAACGCCAGCAGGTAGATTAACAGATTGTGTGGTTGCTGCCGAGCTACTCCATATATACGTAAATGGTCCTCCACCGGAGGGATTAGCAACCGCAATTCCGTTTCCCCCAAAGCAGGTTGCATCGGTTACAGCTACAGTCATGGACGGTGCTGCCGGCTGCGAAACGGCAATAGTTGCGGAAAGGGTGCAGGCATTTTGGTCGGTAGCTGTCACTGAATAAGTGTTGGCCACAAGTCCGGAAATGGTGGCTCCGGACTGAGTGTTGCTCCACACATAATTTACCGCACCGCTTGCATTTACAAAATTGGACGTTGCAGTTCCGTCATTGCCCCCGTTGCAGGTAGTGGGCGTGCTGCTCATCGTCAGGCTTTGTGGCCCTGGTTCCGTGATAGTTTCTGAGATTGCCACTAAACAGTTGTTGGCATCGGTTACATTACCAGCATACGTATTGGGCACTAAGCCGGGTAATGTAGTTGTTCCCGCAGGAATGTTATTCCCCAAATACGAATACGGAGCAGTTCCTCCACTTACATTAATGGTTAATGTCCCATTAGCCGCTCCATTGCAAGTTACATTGGTATGCGAAGTAGTAACAGTGAACGGAGATGCCGGCTGTGTTATAACTATACTATCGAGCTGCTGACAGTTGTTGGCATCTGCAATCGTTACTTGATATAGCCCGGCAGCAAGTCCGGTGGGATTACTACCCGAGGCTGTTGCAGGGTTCCAAGTATAGGTAATTGCGCCCGTGCCACCGGATGCCAGCACGGTAATGGTACCTGTAGCACTACCATTGCACAATACGTTGGTAGCATTGATGGAGTGCGAAATGGCGGTGGGTTCATTGATGGAAGTACTGGCTGATATAGTGCATCCTTTATCATCAGTAACCGTCACTGTATAGCTTCCTATACCCAGACTCAGGTTGGTTTGTGCGGATGAAATGTTACTCCAACTGTAGAGATAGGGAGCATTTCCTCCACTCACATTTGCCGTTGCACTTCCTGTTTGCGATTGAAAACAACTGTCATTCACTGCACTAATGGTCAAACTCAAGGTTGGTGGACCTGTCACCAAAGCACTAGCTGATGCAGTACATCCCGGTGCATCGGTAATTGTTACCGTAATGGGCCCGGCACTCAAGTTTGACGCTACCGGATTATTAGCTGCTCCATTGCTCCAGGTGTAATTATAAGGTGCATTCCCTCCCGAAAGAACAGAGGCAATGGCCTGTCCATCATTGGTATTGGCACAACTCATGTCAATAGCATTCAAATCGGCAACCATAGCAGCACCCGGTTGATTTACCGTCACCGAACCAGAGGTACTATAGCCGGAGCCGTTGCTGTAATTATAAGTGTATACACCGGCTGTCAATCCGCTGATAGTTGGTCCCGTGCCACCATTGCTCCAGTTTATGTTATATGGTGGAGCTCCGCCTGTAGCGGTTAGTGTGGCGGTTCCATTGCTACCACCAAAACAACTTACCGGAGTAGAACTAGTGCTGAATGTATAACCACAAGGTAAAGAGCCTATGGTTACAGAATATTGCAGTAAGGCCGAGCATCCGTTCGCATCATCAAAATCAGCAATGTAAAGACCCGGTGCCAGTCCGGATACGGAACTTCCAAAGTATGTGCCTGCCCAGCTTATATTAACATACGGAGCGGTGCCTCCAGAAATAGTAATAGTAGCTGTTCCATTGTTCAATCCGCAGCTGGCATCGGTATGCGAAACCACTGCCGACAAAGGAGGTGGTTGGCTTAACGTATATTGCGCAGATGCTGTGCAAACGCCATCTGTTGCAGAAACCGTGTACGTACCAGCTGAAGCGCCAATATAGGTAGGGCCTGATACTGCGCCTCCGTTCCATGAATATGTATATCCACCTAACCCTGCCGCTGCTCCAAAGCCACCGCTGGCAGATACCGAAACCTGACCATTGCTACCGCCATTACACGGTGGCGGGTTGAGTGTGGGAGTAAGTGAGATGGGAGGATTAATGGTGATAGGATGAGAATAGGTATTGGTACACCCATTGATGTCTGTAATAGTTAATGATGCCGTGTAAGTGCCTATACCGGGATAGGTGTGTGTAGGATTTTGCAGAGTAGAGGTGCCTCCATCTCCAAAGCTCCAGGCCCAAGAGGTCACGCTTCCTGCATTACTGGTAGATACATCCTGAAAGGGCACGGTCAATTCGCAACTTTGATAATTGCTGCCCGCCACCCAGTTCGACTGGCTTAGCATACATACCTGCTGCAGATTTGTTCCGCCACCGGTAGCTGCACTCCAGCCCCAGTTTACCACCGGGTTACCACCAAAATAGTTTCCCACAATATTTGGAATCACTAACTGCTGACGCAGTACGCCATCAAAATAAACAGAAAGTGTATTGGTGTTTACATTCCACACCACACGGACGTTGTGCCAGGCACAGTCGTCTACATTTGCCTGACTGACTAATGCCGGAACAGGCGCTGCTAAATTGTGATTATACTGCCCACCTGAGTTGATGCCTACATGGTCATAACCGGGGTCATTAGCGGGACTTCCATTCGCCCAAGTGTCAAACTCCACAGCAATAGAATAGGGTTGATTACCTCCTGCATAACCCAAGCCTTCACCGGGATTGCCCAGTCCGTTGGGATTGCTTGTAAGCACAAACATGAGTCCATCGGCCCCTCCACTCCCATTGCAGCCCAAAAACACATTAAAGGTATAATCAAAACTATTATTTAGGTTAATAGAATTGTTTTGAAAAAAGGCTCCGGCCTGATTACCGGCATCGGGAGTAACAGTGAAACAGTTACAACCTCCAAATGGAGCGGAGCTACCTAATACGGTGTAGTTCTGAGCATTTATGCTCGTGCTCCACATAAATAAAAGCAGGAGTAAAACGTATTTATTCTTCATAGTGTCAGGTTATTCTTCCGTTAATCAGAGCCTTAATATATAAGAATTCGAAAAAAGAACGAATCTTTCTATAGAACAATAGACAGTATGATGCTATTGAAAGTTGTATCTGCCTTTAAATCTATCCACAAAAAAGGCCGACTCTATAGAGTCGGCCTTTTCATATGGCTTAATAAAGTTTACTTATTTCCGATAAACAACTTGCGAGTGGTGAGTTCATCTCCGTTCATCACTTTTA
>CAYQRR010000131.1:0-6880 GCA_964419635.1 uncultured Chitinophaga sp.
TATGTAATCTCACTTATAGTTGTGGATCAAAATTTATGTGTGGATACGCATCGATTACCCATTGTTGTAAATGAGATACCACAAGCGAATTTCAGCTGGAGCACCTCGTGCGAAAGCGAGGCAATGCCGCTTAACAGCACTTCTCTGGCGGGAGACGGCCCAATTAATTTCTGTGAATGGACCTTTTGGGTTGGAGCTGCCAATCCAACGATTGACAACAACTGCAATACGTCCTATCAGTTTCCGGCCGGTAATTATCCTGTTCAGTTTGTAGTTGGCGACCTCAACGGTTGTTTTGATACGATTATTCAATCAGTGCAAGTTGATTCAATTTCCGAGCTGACCATCTTCCCGGGAGACACTACTATCTGTCTTGGCACCTCTGTAGATTATCAGGTAGATGGAATTTTTGACCAAGTGGTTTGGACACCCAACGTATGGATCAGTGACCCGAATAGCTCTACTGTTACCGTGAACCCGCTGGGCAATATTGCTTACATCGTCAGTGCAGTGAATGGTGTTTGTGCTGCAGCATCCGACACCTTCGTGGTACGAACCATTCAACCAATACCCATTGAGGTTAATGCAACACCACAACAAATTGTACTAGGTCTCACTTCTAACATTACCTCACAGATACCCGGGCAAATTGACAGTATCGTATGGACTCCGGATGCAACTCTGGATTGCCGCGATTGTCCCAATCCGATTGCACAACCCATTACAACAACTACTTACACAGCTACTATTTACTACAGCCTGAACAATATTACCTGCACTAACAGTGCTCAAGTAACTATTGAAGTGTTGAACAACTGTAAAGAGGGCATTACTTATTTACCTAATACATTTACTCCCAATGGTGATGGTTTGAATGATGTGTTTATGATTAGGGGACTGGCTGCAGTCAGAATTAACTTCTTCCGTGTTTTTGATCGATGGGGTAAGCTGGTATTTGAGGCCACCAACGGTGCGCCTAATGAACCAACCTGGGGTTGGGACGGAACCGACCGAAACGGAGAGAAACTAAATCCGGCAGTGTTCGTTTACTCCTATGAGATTGAATGTATCAATGGTGATTTAGTTACCGGCAAGGGAAATGTTACACTCGTAAGATAAGAACCAAGAATTTTAAATTTGAAACTGGATATCATGATGAATCGTTTAAGAATAACCGCTATTACCTTTTTACTTTCTATTAGCTTAGTTCAAGCACAGGACATTCACTTTTCTCAATATAATGCGTCTCCGCTGATGCTTAATCCGGCATTAGCCGGCATGAATGCCTGTGACTACCGGGTGTATGCTAATTTCCGAATGCAGTGGATGACCGTATCTACCGGCAACACCTACAGAACAGTAGCCGGTGGAGCCGATATGACCGTAGGCAAAGTAACTAAGTACAACAGTTTTGCTGGTCTGGGACTCTCCTTCTTTACTGACCAGGCTGGCGATTTAAACTTCAGCACGAATAAAGTTGACCTCTCATTTGCCTACCATTTTATGCTGAACCGAAGAGGCACCCAGCAAATATCTACCGGTATACAGGGTTCGTTTGGATATAGGAGTATCAATGCCTCCAAAGCTACGTTTGACTCACAATATAACCCCACTACCGGGCTGGTTGACCCGGGTGGCACTGTTGAATCATTTGATAAGAACAGAATCATGTATGGCGATGCATCTTTTGGTGTGCTATACAGCAGCGTTTATAAAAACGACCTCAACTTTTATCTGGGGGTGGCCATGAGCCATTTGAACCAACCCAAAATTTCGTTTAAACCAAGCGGAACTGAAGGAACCAGTCAAGAGCGTTTATATTTTAAAACGACCATTCATTCCGGTCTTTCTATACCAGCCGGTAAAAGACTCTTCATTATGCCGCATGTAATGGCTTTGGTACAAGGACCTTCCTATGAGTTTAATGTTGGGTGTAATTTCAAGACATTGCTTGGCAACAATACAGCTACCAGCAAAACAGCCCTTCACTTAGGACTACAATATCGCGGTTTGTTAGATGCTGTCATCCTGAATGCACGGGTAGACTATAAAGGATTTAGTGCCGGATTAAGCTACGACATTAATATATCTAAACTCACCCCTGCCTCGCAAACAGTAGGTGCTCCGGAAATATCGCTGATGTATCAGGGTTGTTACCGTAAAAAAGCACGCCCGGGTCATTGCCCGGCTATGTTCTAAGGTGCTTATGAAATTGCTTATCTGCATTTCGCAAGTCAATAACATACTACCCGCACTACAGCAACTTGAAGTAGAATTAACCGCTACCGAAGTACATAGAGATGTAAAAACCTTTTTGCTTCATCAGCACGAGGTAGATATTCTTGAAACAGGTTCAGGAGCGTTGACAACATCCTACGCCCTTACGAAACTACTATCGCAAAAAAAATATCATTTGGCATTGCTGCTGTCCACCAGCTCTGCATATAAACCGGAATATATCCCCGGCACAGTATTGAACATCGTTAACGACAAACCGGGGGACAGCGGGACAATAGTGGAGGGACAATGGTTAGATTACTACGACCTGGGATTGATGGACAAAACAAGCCCGCCACATATTCGAGGGGGCTTCATTAATTTGAATAATGCCTATATGAATGTATTTGCCCCTTTCAAAAAGGTGGTTGGCCTTACAGTAAATCATATCCGCAATAAGTTTGATTGGCAACTGAAACAAGAAAAATATAAAGCAGATTGTGAAACGTCTAATGGCTTAGGATTTTGCTATACCTGCCTTTCTGAGAAGCAAAGCTATTACCATCTGACATTTATTGAACACAACATGGTCTCCGGTGATAGCGACCAGTCAATAGCCATGGGTGCTATGAACACACAACTTATATCGCTGCTCCAAAAACTCTGAATCAGTTTTTAGCCATCGCCAGTTTTACAATAGAGCTATAATCAGAAGCGAGCGTTCCGTCTTTATAATATCCCCGTTCTAACAGCATTTTATGCATTCGCGGAAGGTTATAGGATGGTATGCCCATGCACAAATGATGCTCTGAATGATAATTTACATGATGAGGGGCAAACAACATGCGTTCTAAAAAATTGGCATAAGTGGTGCGGGTGTTTTGATGCGGATTAGTGTTATCCAATACCATGCTGTGCTCCGCAATACTTCTCACCCGTATGCAAAAATTATAAGTAGTCAATAAAGCGCCAATCCACAACAGATAGAGCCATGGATTCCCCAATGCATACAAAATCAAAAAAAGAATCAGGTTAGATAGAAGCGGCCCTGCAAGATTTCTAAATCCCTTTGTGACCATATCCGACCAAGACATTCCACGCCAGCTAACCCATTCGGCCTTTCCATTTAACGCATACTTCATCAGTCCGAGTTGCATCATCACTAAACCAAAGTTTGATTTCAAGCCTGATAAACCAAAGAAATCGCGAATAAACTTTCGCAGCATGCTCCCACTCGTGGTGGGATAGCCTTGTGTAAGCGGCAAATCCGGATCATCGTCCATACCGGTGTGTATATGGTGCTGAACATGGTATGGCTTATATTTTTCAAGGTCATTTAAAATAGGATATGCCCCCAGCCAACTTCCCACCAGGTGGTTTAGCCTTCGGGATGTAAACAGGCTCTCGTGCGAGCAATCGTGTAGAATAATGGCACATGCCAGCTGTTTGCCTCCTAAGATAAAAAGCGATACAACTATCGTAATCGGATGGGGAAAGAAACCCACTAATGCAAAAGCAAATGCAATCCAAAGCCAGGTGTGTAAAATCTCTCCCCAGGCACGCCAATCCTTTTTCTCCATCAGCGATTTAATTTCTTCCGGGCGGAGATACTGGTGCAGGGTATGATGGTACCACTTTAAATGATTTCCGGTCATGTTTCAAAAATAGAGGAATCGTTGTGAAGACGAAACAAATTTCGTTATTCGCCAACGATAAAATGCAGGCACCTACGCACATTCTTACAGGAGTTCTCCTTCAAAAACTCTTTGACAGCAAACGGCATCAGACCGTTGCGCAGACCCTCACTGCCCTGTTGTGTTATTTCTCGCATGGCCTGCTCGATAAACTGGCCATGTCAACCTACCATCCCCCGGTTGCCGATTTCAGCGATGTATTTTGGGTGCTTTATCATACGGCTGTTTTGCTGATTACGGTATTGTTACTTTACGTATACGGAAGCGAGTACAAATGGGCCATCGTCTTAGCCCTATTGCCCGACTTAGACTGGGTAGTGGTACACTCCCAGCATCTTTTCCACTTTGACCTCCCCTTTTACAATGAACCACTGCTGCATACCACCTTACATTATATAATAGACAACACACCGGGCCTGCAACTACTCCACCTTCTTCCCGATTACAGAGAACTTTACACTGCCTGTATTGTTGAACTACTGCTGGGCTTGGGGATATTGGGCGCTATAAAAGTGCTGGCACAGCGAAGAAGAAATATTCACTTCTGATTATATTGGCAAAACACATCAAAAAACGGAACCAACACATCATATGTATTCTGCCAAAGAACTGAACTCGCTATACGAAAACAAATTCGATACCGACAATTTTTATTCCGGTAACAGCAATCTGTATTTACCGGTGCAGCACATCATGCGCATTCCCGGCAAGCGCATTCGTCCTATGTTACTGCTTTTAAGCTGCGATGCATTTGGTGGCGATGTGCATGCGGCACTAGCACCCGCTTTCGCCATGGAAATCTTTCATAATTTCTCCTTGGTGCATGATGACATTATGGATCAATCGGATATCAGACGAGGCTTGCCCACCGTTCACAAAGTATTTGGCGTTAATGCCGGCATACTGTCCGGGGATGTAATGTTGGCCTATGCCTACAAGTATCTCACAGAGGTTCCGGGAGCTTATCTGCCCTCGGTTCTTTCCTTGTTTAACAAAACAGCCATCGAGATTTTTGAAGGACAACAAATGGATGTAGACTTTGAGAAAAGGGATGACGTATCGCTGGAGGAATACCTGAAAATGGTAGAATACAAAACCTCTGTATTGCTGGCCTGTAGTCTGCAAATTGGCGCTATCCTGGCTAATGCCCCTGTGGCAGACCAAGAGCGGATTTACCACTTTGGAATTCAACTGGGCCTTTCATTTCAAATAACCGATGATTTGCTCGATGCCTTTGGAGAGGCAGAGAAAACCGGCAAAAAAACCGGAGGAGATATTCTCCAGAACAAGAAAACCTATTTGTATTTGAGCACCCTGCAAAACTGCACAGCGGAACAAGCAGCACAACTAAAACTGCTGAGTACAGAGCCGGACAGCCACCAAAAAGTATCGCTTACAAAAGAGATTATGCTGGCCTCCGGAGGATACGATATTACCGCCCAAAAGGCGAACGAACTCTATACCCATGCCTTGAACTCCCTGCAAGCGATTCATATCCCTGCTGAACAAAAAACAGAGTTGTTCAAAATGGCAGAATTGATTAACCAACGAGATTACTAAGCAATTATGAACCAGCACATGACCAACACATTGCCCCCCCACAGCACCACCTGGATTTACCAAAGCAATCGGCTACTCACCGACTCCGAAGCATTGGAGATTAAAGACAAGGCAAAACAATTTGCCAAACAATGGACCGCCCATAAAATGGACGTAGCGGGTGATGGCGATGTGCTGTACAACTTATTTGTAGTGCTGATGGCCGATGAACAGGTAACCGGAGTGAGTGGATGTTCCATTGATGCATCGGTGCACTTTATCAAATCGCTGGAGCGAGATTACCACCTCTCTTTTTTTACAGTAGGCAACATTGCCTACCTGCTGGATGGGAAAGCCCATTTGTGCAGCCTGAAAGAGTTTAGAAGCAGGATTGCTACCGGAGCCTTGCCGGACGACACCCTGGTGTTTGAAAACATGCTATCGCAAAAACAGCAACTGACGGATGCCTGGATTAAGCCATATAAGGAAAGCCGACTAACAAGGGTGCATGTTCCCGAACCGCTCCCTTTTACCCTTTGAGTGTAGCCGCCTGGGGAGTGTTTTTGATATACAGGTCCACGGCATCACTCACAAAATCCCAAACATCCTCTGCTCCCAGTTTTCGTTCCGCTGAGGTAACAAAGCAGGGAGGCAGCTCAGCCCAATCTTTCAGCATTTCATTTTTAAACAACTGAACGTTGGCGGCCGTTTCGCGACTACCGGGCTTATCTGCTTTTGTAAAAACGAGGACAAAGGGGATGTTGGTTTCGCCCAGCCAGGCGGCAAACTCCAAGTCAATCTTTTGAGGGGGAATGCGGGAATCTATCAATTGCATCACATACTGCAGCTGCTCCCGCTTTTTCAGGTAGCCTTTAATCATGCTCTCCCATTTTTCGCGCTGAGACCGCGATATCTTGGCAAAACCATAACCGGGTAAGTCCACCAAATGGAAACGATGATTAATGTCAAAAAAGTTGATGGTTTGGGTCTTGCCGGGCGTGTTCGACACTTTCGTCAAGGCTTTTCGGTTGCACAGATAGTTAATCAATGAGCTTTTACCCACATTACTTCTGCCAATAAAAGCAAACTCGGGCCGAAGCGAGGCGGGACATTTGGAAGGATCTACGTAACTGGCCACATATTCGGCCTGCTTAATATGCATGGCGCTAAAATAGGATAAGCCGCGACAACACCCCACCGGGGACGAATGGTGGGCAAAACCATCCGAAAAAATCGAATGTTTACAAATGGGCTTTAAAATTGTATTCGCTCTATTTGGAAATTCAATAAAGGGTTTAGATTTGCGCTCCGTTTTTTGAAAAGTTCTTTGGGTGGCTGTAGGTTGATGCACAGTAAGGAGGCTGAAAAGCTGTAAAGTAATTAAGCCAGCGTAGCTCAGTTGGTAGAGCTACTGATTTGTAATCAGTAGG
>CAYQRR010000132.1:0-2529 GCA_964419635.1 uncultured Chitinophaga sp.
GGTGATGGTTTCGTGCCCTTCGTACACAAAAACCCTTTCCATAAAAACAGTTTCGTGCCGCTCGTTCACAATTTGAATTTTCACCATGTGCTCAGAGGTATCGGTCACGTTGAATTCAAAATAGAGGAAATCGTGAAAAGGCTCCGGCCACACTTTCAAAAGTTCCACGGAGGGTTGGTGCCGGTGGGTGCTATCGGCTACCATAGCGGTGGACAGCAAGCCACTGAAGAGGAACAGGGCGAGAAAAACCAATTGCTTTTTCATATTCATCTTTCTGTATAAAACATGCGAAAGGGATTTATGTTTGAACGGTAATAATTATACGCTATGACAAATGAACGGGCGCGCAAATGGATAGGGCTTTGGCTGCTGACGGGCTGCCTGATGGTGTTTTTTCAGGTGATAGTGGGTGGGGTTACCCGCCTTACAGAGTCGGGGCTCAGCATCACCGAATGGAAACCCGTAAAGGGCATAGTGCCTCCGCTGAACGAAACGGAGTGGCAGGCCGAGTTTGCGCTCTACCAAGAGGTTACGCAGTTTAAAACGCTCAATCAAACCATGACGCTGCAAGAGTTTAAGTGGATTTATTTCTGGGAATACTTCCATCGATTCTGGGCGCGCTTTATGGGTTTTGTTTTCATTATCCCCTTCACTTTTTTCTTGTATAAAAAATGGTTTACCCGCGACCTGATGCTGAAAACCATTCCCCTTTTTGTGTGGGGCGGGCTAATTGGCATTTATGGTTGGATTATGGTGAGCAACGGGCTCAAAGGCATGTATGTGCCGCCCATTCATTTGAGCATTCACCTGGTATTGGCCCTCAGTTTATTCGCGTATCTGGTTTGGTTAACCACTTATGTGTTTAGAAGCGATTTTACCTATCCGATGAAGGAGAGCATAAAGTTACGAAGGCTGCTCCGCCTGATAGTGGGCTTGCTGTTTGTGCAGCTGTTTTTGGGGGGCATTGTGTCGGGCATGAAGGCCGGCCTGGCGGCCAATACCTGGCCCGATATCAATGGAGAATGGATACCCGCAGCCCTGTGGACCGAGCAGCCCAACCTGGCCGGCTTCACCGCCTACAACGCGCAGGATTACTGGGGCCGAATCCTGATTCAGTTCCTGCACCGCAGCACGGCCTATATGCTTGTGGCCTTGGTCCTTTTCTTCTTTGCCAAAGCCAAAGCCATACGGATGAACGATGACAGCGTACTGAAAAACAGCGTGCGGCTATTACCGGTATCGGTGTTGCTGCAGGTTGCCATTGGTATTGTAACGGTGATGCACTGCACGGGGCACATACCGGTTTTTTATGGGGTACTGCATCAGGCGGGGGCCATGGCCTTGATTGCCAATTCTGTTTTTATACTTTTCCATTTGCGGAGCAACCCGACTACCGCTTCGGCATGAAAGAATCATTAGCCACTTTTCGGTCCATCTTTACGGCTGCAGTAATTGTAGCGGCACTCGGCTACTTTGTAGACATCTACGACCTCCTGCTCTTTAGCGTAATCTGGAAGCCGAGTTTGCGCGATATAGGTGTGCCGGCCGAGCAATTGGTAGCCACCGGAGAAATGCTGATTAATACTCAAATGACCGGACTGCTGCTGGGGGGCATTTTGTGGGGGGTAATGGGCGACAAGCGGGGCCGGCTTTCGGTGTTGTTTGGTTCCATTATTACCTACTCTCTGGCCAACATCATGAATGGCTTTGCCAATGAAGTGTGGCATTATGCGCTGCTTCGCTTTGTAGCCGGCATAGGGCTGGCGGGCGAGCTGGGGGCCGGCATCACGCTGGTGGCCGAATCGCTCCCCAAAGAAAAACGGGGATGGGGCACCATGCTGGTGGCGGCTGTGGGCGTATCGGGGGCGGTGTTTGCAGGAATGATGTGGCGGGTATTAAGCGATAACGGTGCCGATATTTCGGCCTGGCGCACCTGTTATTTTATTGGCGGGGCCCTGGGTTTGGCTTTGCTCATACTCCGGATTGGGGTTTATGAATCGGGCATGTTTACGCAGTTGGTGGAGCAGCATGTAGATCGGGGTAATTTCTTTACACTGTTCAGCAACAAAGAGCGCTTTTTAAAATACCTGCGCTGCATTTTAGTGGGTTTCCCTACGTGGTTTACCATCGGCATACTGGTTACCTTTTGCCAAAGCTTTGCCGAACAACTCGGAGTAGTGGGCACTGTGGAATCGGGCATTGCCATTATGTATGCCTATTCCGGTATTACGCTGGGCGATTTTGCCTCGGGTTTTCTGAGTCAGGTATTGCGCAGCCGCAAAAAAGCGCTGTATGTTTTTCTGGGTATTACCGGAGTGGGATTTGTCCTCTACTTTAATGCGCATGGCATTTCGGCTGCTGCCTTTTATGGCATTATTACCCTGCTGGGCTTTGGCACCGGATTCTGGGCCATCGTAGTAACCAATGCAGCCGAGCAATTTGGCACTAACCTCCGTAACACGGTGGCCACCACCGTTCCAAATTTCATTCGGGGTTCCCTGCCTATTTTAATTTTTAGTTACAAGGGAT
>CAYQRR010000132.1:2540-6873 GCA_964419635.1 uncultured Chitinophaga sp.
CGCACTTCAGTCAATTGCACAGTGCGGCTATTGTGGCAGCTTTCTGCATAATAGTACCCATGATTGCCGCTTACTACTCCGAAGAAACCTACGGCAAAGACCTGGATTATATTGAATAGTACAGTACCGGAGAACGCTATAGGAAAGGCGTTTTCACCACAATAGCTTTTACCGGCTGGTTACGTATATCCACAAAAATCTCGGAGCCCACCGTGCTAAATTCGGTTTTTACATACGCCATACCAATGGCTTTGCCCAATGTAGGCGATTGGGTGCCGGAGGTGACCACTCCTATTTCATTGCCGGCAGCATCCTTAATCTTAAAGTGCTGACGGGGTATCTTTCCTTTTTCGGGAATCTCAAAGCCCACTAGTTTTTTCTTGGGGCCATTCTCTTTGATGGACTGGTGATAATCGCTCATCACAAATTTCTTGGTGAACTTGGTAATCCATCCCAGGCCGGCTTCAATAGGGGATGTAGTGTCATCAATATCGTGTCCATACAGACAGAATGCTTTTTCCAATCGCAACGTATCACGACAAGCCAAACCGCAAGGCACAATACCAAACTCTTTGCCTGCTTCAAAAATAGCATCCCACATAGCCCGGGCATCTTTGTTCCAAACATAAATCTCGAAACCGCCAGCTCCGGTGTAGCCGGTATTGGAAATAATCACATCGTCTATGCCGGCCATTGTACCGGCAGCGTAGGCATAGTAAGGAATATCCGACAGATTAATATCGGTCAGCTTTTGTAATGTTTTTAACGCTTGAGGCCCTTGCACCGCCAGCAGGCTCATCTCATCACTCATATTCGTCATCTCCACACCAAAAGTATTGTGCTGCTTAATCCAGTTCCAGTCTTTTTCAATGTTGGAGGCGTTCACCACCAGATAATATTCGTTTTGATTCCAACGATATACCAGCAGGTCATCCACAATGCCGCCCTGGTCGTTTGGCATGCAGGAATATTGCACTTTACCATCCGCCAGTTTAGAAGCATCGTTGGTAGTAATCAATTGAATAAGGTCTAAGGCTTTGTCGCCCTTGAGCATAAACTCGCCCATGTGGCTCACATCAAAAACGCCTACACTGTTTCGCACCGCTCGGTGCTCTTCATTGATGCCGGAATAAACAATGGGCATATTATATCCGGCAAACTCAGCCATTTTGGCCCCTAGCGACATGTGCAATTGTGTGAGAACTGTTTCTTTCATGTGATTTGGTTTAGTAGAAGTCGCGAATGTATACGAGTTAATGAGATGTTGCAGGGTCAATATACACGTCTGTGCGAGCGCTTCATAGACGTTCCATTTGTGATAACTTTTTACATTCACGGTTTTATTCAGGTAAATGGCAAATTCAGTATTGGGCAATGAGGGCGAATGGACCGAAGTTATAAGTCCCAAAAAAGGTCTTCTTGATATTAATCTCGCAGAACTGTGGCGCTATCGCGACCTGATAATGCTTTTTGTAAAACGCGATTTTGTATCAGTTTACAAGCAAACTGTTTTGGGACCGCTCTGGCTGGTGATTCAGCCTGTTTTTACCACATTGATTTTTATGGTGGTGTTTACCAAAGTGGCCAGAATCTCCACCAATAACATCCACCCCGTTTTGTTTTACCTATCCGGCATTACACTCTGGAACTACTTTTCCGATTGTTTCAATAAGACCTCCAATACGTTTGTATCCAATGCCGGCATTTTTGGTAAGGTGTACTTCCCCAGGCTGGTATCGCCCGTTTCCATTGTTATTTCCAACCTGATTAAACTGGGAATACAAACTGTTTTGTTTGTAGGTATCTGGACTTACCTTGTGGCTACAGGCGCTACACAGGTTTCCATCAATTCTTCTATCCTACTGCTGCCTTACTTGATTATTTTAATGGCCATTATGGGTTTAGGATTAGGTATTATTTTTTCGTCTTTAACCACCAAATACCGCGACTTAACTTTTCTCCTGCAATTCGGCATTCAGTTGCTGATGTATGCCACACCGGTTATCTATCCACTGAGCTATACCACCGGCAAGTTACATACACTCATTGCACTCAATCCACTCACACCGATTATTGAAACCATGCGCTATGCTTTTTTCAATGTTGGCTTTCTGGATGTATCGGGTTTAATATATACGACCGTATTTAGCATTGTTGTGCTGGCTGTTGGCATTGTGATTTTTAACCAGGTAGAAAAAAGCTTTATGGATACGGTTTAGTTTCAGATTATGGATGTAATCAAAGTAGAGCACCTTTATAAGCAGTATCGTTTGGGTCAGGTAAGCACCGGAACTCTTTCGCATGATCTTAACCGATGGTGGTACAAAGTGCGTGGCAAAGAAGACCCTTACGAAAAGATAACCGAGGTCAATTAATTTTTCGGTGGAAAAAGGTGAGGTGCTTGGCATTATAGGTAAAAATGGGGCTGGCAAATCAACCCTGCTGAAAATCCTCTCCAAAGTAACCGGACCTACCAAAGGCGACATCAAAGTAAAAGGTAGAATAGCCTCTCTACTAGAGGTGGGCACCGGATTTCACCCGGAACTCACCGGAAGGGAGAATGTATTTTTGAATGGTGCCATCTTGGGCATGCAGAAATCTGAAATCAAAGCAAAGTTTGACGAAATTGTAGCCTTTAGCGGAGTAGAGAAATACATTGATACACCCGTGAAACGTTACTCTTCGGGCATGTATGTGCGTTTAGCCTTTGCCGTGGCAGCACATCTGGAGCCTGAAATATTAATTATTGATGAAGTATTGGCGGTGGGTGATGCAGAATTTCAAAAGAAGTGTTTAGGAAAAATGAAAGATGTAAGTGGCCAGGGACGAACGGTTCTTTTCGTCAGCCATAACATGACAGCTGTAAATGCACTTTGCAACAAAGCCATCCTACTTAAGCATGGCAAGATAATTTCCACCGGAAGAACGCATGATGTAGTCAATGAATACATCAAAATTAACAGCGACAACATCCGGCAAAACGTGAGTTTTGAACTGCCAGAAAGTGCCCCGGGAAATGAGTTCGTAAGAATTAAAGAAGTAAAAGTAACACCAACTGAAATTGACTTAGAGGATGACATTGAAATTAAAATTGCCTACTGGAGTTTTTTGAATGAGGTAAAAATTAGAGTAACCTTCGACCTCATAAATGTCCATGAACAAACTGTGCTAAGTACAGGTACACTCGCCAACGCTGAATTAGGTAAAGATGGATTTGCATGTTGCACCATTCCTGGCAATCTGCTCAATGACAGTATTTATTTTATACATATTTATTTCTTTACCGAGGGAATGAAGCCAATCTATAATCAGCGCGAAGTGATACAGTTTGAAGTGAAAGAGAAGGATCGCAGCTATGCTTATTTTGGGAAAGTTAACGGAGTAATTAGACCTGTGCTCCGCTGGGAAATCAGCTAAATCAACATTTTATGACTAGTCAATATGTGAGCGAACTAGATACAAAGCGTTTTGGTTTCATAGTAGCCAAGGTAAATAATTTTGACACCGATCCAGCTTATTTGATCTCGAAATTAAAGAGGGAAGGCGTGTCATTGATAATATCAAAAGTTCCACTTCAACAAATTGTACTCATAAACAAACTGGAGGACCTTGGATTCCGGATAAAAGACAGCCAAGTTACCTACCGATTTAATCTTCGGAAGCAGCAAATTCCGATGTTGGAAAACGAGCAATGTATCATACGAGCTTTTGACCATAGCGATATTTCATCACTTAAGCAGATGCTATATGAATCCTTTGAGGGCTATGGTCACTACTTTGCAAATGATCGCCTTGACAAGAAAGCCTGCACTGAAATTTATGTAGATTGGGGTATAAGAAGTTGTCTAGAAATCAGCGTTGCCGACAAAGTATTTGTAGCTGAATGTGATGGCCAAACAGCTGGCATGCTCTCTTTCAAGAAAATGCGTAATGAGGAGGGCGCTTTTGCAGCCGGGGGCATTGGTGCTGTATCAGCCAAATTCCGTGGTCGGGATGTTTTTAAACAACTGGCAGTAGCCGGGATGCAATGGGGCGGAAGTGAAAACCTTGAGTGGGAAGAGCATAATGTCCTTACAAATAATTACGCTGTAAATAGCTCTTTTTCTTCGCTGGGCTTCAAAGTAAAGAATGCATTTTTAACCTTACACTGTTGGCTCTAACGACATGAAACCAATTACCTTCAACAAGCCCTATTTTACTGGTAAAGAGACGCGTTATATAGAAGAGGCCGTACGCTCAATGAAAATTTCGGGCGATGGCATTTTTACTAAAAAGTGTCACACATTTTTTGAATCACATTATGGCTTTCTAAAATGTCTGCTCACTAGTTCAT
>CAYQRR010000133.1:0-6080 GCA_964419635.1 uncultured Chitinophaga sp.
GGCCTGGGGCTTTTTAATCTTGAATGGTGAGGGCAGAGGTTTGCACGGTGTTGCTGGAGTGTCCGGCACGGTCGGTCACGTAAATAGAAAAGATAGTGGTTTCGCTCGTGTTGTTGTCATCTATAAATCCTTGCGGAGTTAAGGTAATCTTCAGTTTGCCGGTAATGATAATAGAAGACCCGGTAGGGGCCAGTTGATTGATACGAAAGGCGCTCACTACATTATTCCGGCTATCGGTTACAAACAGATTTTTTACATCGGGTGTGTTTTCGCCCAGGTCGCCATCGCCATCGGTATATTCCAGTTCAATAGAGACCTCATCCTGATATTTTACGGCAGGGTTGGGAGAGATGGAAAGAAACTTAATGGCGGGTGTTTCGCTGATAGGGAGTGCTTCTTTTTTGCAACCGCTGAAAGCCGTCAGCAGTAGCAGTGAAAAAGAATAAACAATGAAAGGGATAGTTTTCTTCATGTTATTGTCTTATGAAACTCCAGTATGTTTTGTAAGCAAAGGGAAGCTCGTTGCGCGGAAACTCGGTATTGGGCACATGGTCGCCATCGTTCACAAAGTAGCGCATAAATAAAGTGTCGCCCAGCGGCAATGCCGAGGCATTCACATTTGCAATCCAGGCCGACTGACCACCTGCGCTCAAGAAGGTGGCCGTGTAAGTAGTGGCACCGCTAAAGTTGTCGGCATTGGTGGAAATTTTCAACTTATTAAACTGCAGTTGATTTACCGGAGTGCTGTCATCTACTACGGCCACTCCGATATAAAAGGAGTTTACGCTCGCGGGTAATACAAAAGGATTATAGTAGATGGAATCCAGTCGGGTGTTGGAGTAAACGGTTTGAAAATCGCTGCTCACGCCCAGATAACCCTGTATGGTAGGCTGGCTGTTAGGAAACTGCGGAATGTTGCCGAAGATGTCGCGCGCGCCACTCATAATCCATTTGGCTACCAGTTCTATATCCGCATCGGGCAGTTTTTGTCCAATGTTGTCTTGCGGCATGCGGTCATTGTTATTCACAAAACAACAATTGGTAATGCGCTCATATAATACGGAGTTGGTAGTGTCGTATGGTATTACCCGATAGGTGAAATCGTTCTGTGCGTTGTTCTTAAACACCGGTGCATACACCAGATTGGAGAAAGAGGACTGCACACTGCGAAAGTCCGGCTCAAAATTTCCATCGTGGCAACCGGGTAAAGCGCATTTAGATTGCAGCACTTTGTTGTGCACATACGTAATGTTCAGCGAGTCCATGGGGATGTTATACTCGGTGGTGTCGCGGTTGATGCTGTCATACGGATTGTCTGGCAGCTTGTCGTCTTTCTTACAACTCTGGTAGCTCAGCAGCAAAAAGGCACATGCCGAAGCCGCAGCAAAAAAACGCAGACTGTAATTCATTTTATTTTTCATTCTCCGGTGTTGTTTTATGAATTAGTTGAACGCTTCGTTGAGCACGCGCCCTTCCAGCAGGCCGGCCGGTATTTCATTATCAAAGCCCAGAATATTAGCGATGGTGGGCACTATGTCTATACTCTCGCCTTGCGCGTTGCTGAATACCTGTCCTTGTTTCACCACGCTGGAAGGGCCGGCAATCAGCCCGAAAATTCTGCGACTCATTTCGTCATTGTTGTGATCAAGAGCATAGCGGCCATAAATGTCAATCACACTATTCGGTTGCAAATTTCGGCCATGTTCGGGTACGGCAATCAGCACCGTGTCGTTGGCCATGCCGGGGGTGCTTTGGATAGCTTCCCAAAGTTTATAGAGTGCATAGTCGGCTTTGCGCATGTTATTGACATAGCTGGTAAACTCAAAGTGTCCGATGTCTACCCCCTGCATATTAATCACCATCAGTTCGGGCTTAAACTGCTGCATCACTTTGGTGCCGAAGTAAACGTTATACATATCGCCATTCATTGGTATCCCCCAGGGATTATTGTGTAACCCCTGCGCTACTTCCTGCATCAGGTTCCGAATAAACGTTTGCACCAGTTCAGCGTCTTCGGGGGTGTTTTGGATGCCGGGCGACACCAGTTGGGTGCCGGTTTTAAATTGCCCGTTCATAAAATCGCGCATCAGGTCGCACTTGGCTTTCTCGGTGTTGGTCAATGGCAAAGAATTACCCAGCACACTGTTGGCATTCGAAGAAAAAATGGAACCGGGCTGAATAGAATTGGCACCATAGAGCGCGCCATAGCCATCGTAGTTGCTGTAGTTTAAAAACGGGTAAGGCCCCAGTGAATCGGAAATCCACCAGGCATTCAGTGCGCTCATGGACGGTGAATTATGCTTGCGGTAGTATTCAAAAATGGTGGGATACTTGGGCGGCTCTTTCAGCTTGATAGCCTCATCCGAATATTTGCCTGTAATGGCGGTAGTGTGGCCATTGTAGTGTCCGGTGGGTCCGCTCACATAACGCATCTCTTTAAATAAAGTGCCAAGGTTCTGCAACCGCGTGCCCGATGGGCTGGGGATGGCTGACATGCCTGCTGCAATATCGGGCGAGATACTTTCAGAGCCGTTGAGCATGTAGGGCATAATATTGCCTTCGGCCTTCTGCATGCTTTCTAGGTTGCGTACGCCACCGGCAAAGAGGCAGAACACCACATGGTTTGCTTTGCGCGCCCCTGATGCGGCAAACAATCGTCCACTGGGCAAAATGTAAGGCAGCACCATACTGCCGGCCGCAACAGCTGCTGCATTTTTGATAAACTGTTTTCTTTTCATTGTGGTCAGTTAAAACTGAGTTCAAATTTTTTTTCGGGCTTAGTAATAGCGGTATTCATCGCTGGTCATCAGGCTGTAATACACCATTTTGGGAGTAATGTCAGCATTCTTCTCTATCAGGTCTTTCAGTTTCCAGGCTTCAAACTCGGTGGGTTTACGATTAAAAAAACGCAGATAAGCATTTTCAGAAAAGGAAGCCACATCGGCCCGCATCGTGTTGTTATCCACGATTTGTACCCCGCCTCTGTTTATCAGGCTTTTTACAATCATATCCTGCAGTACGGCTTTGTCGCCAAAGGCCTGCAGCGTTATGTCAAACTTATTCAGCTCTTCGGTGGTAATGCTGCTGCCGAACAAATCATTGTACGCAATGGAGATGAACTGCGTAGTGGATTTCAGATTTCTTTTCTCCGAGGCGTTTTGATACAGCTCTTGCTGCTCCACTTCATAGATGTAGCGCTTTTCGCGGTTACAACCTGCGAGCAGTAGTAGTGTGCAGGCAAAAAGGATAAGTGATTGATTCATATTTTAGTTGTAGGTTATTGGATTCCTGCATATTCATCCATCGAAAAAACGGCCGATTGCAAATCATGGTAGTTGCCGGTGGTTTTATAGATGTCGGCATAGAAAGCCGTTTCGGCCGAACTGGGTTCTCTGAACAGAAAACGGTTAAACATCAGGCGAACTTGTCCTTCGTAAAAATCATTGCTGTCAAAAAAAATGTTGATGTAGTCGGTCTTCGTTTGCCCGATTTCGAGAAAAACCACTGCGGTGTTGCCGTCCACCATGGTTTTGCCGTCAGCCAATTCTGCATCCGAAGGATAGCGAAACAGAAAGTTCTGATAAGTGCTCACCACAAAATTTTCGGTACCCATGTTTATCTGGTCGTAGAAGTAATTATACGTGCATCGCTTCAGCATGCCTTTGTAATCAAGCGTACCGGCAGCCATATCGTTATTGATGCGGAGTAAAAGTTCCAATCGGGCAATTTCACCGCTCAGCAAATCGTAAAACGGAGCATATTGCGGTTGGGTAATAAGGTTCTCAAAAATGAATTTTTGGTAATAAATTTCCACAGAGTCCACGTTGCGCAGATAGTCGTTGCGCGTCACATTATATTGATTGCGTTTGTACTCGTTAGAGTTATAAAAAGTCTGCAAAAATTGCTTTCGGTCTGCTACCGAAAAGTTGTTTTGATTCAATATTCCTTTAGCCGTAGTTTTTTCATTTCCCACCGGCTCGCGCCCCAAAATGTTGATATAACACTTGTGGATGTAAATATCAATAGTGGTGGAATCAATCGTGCCATCGGGCGGTGGCACATTGTCTTTGATGGTGATGTCTTCAGTTTTGCTGCACGATGCAATAGTGAGCAAGAGCGCAAAAAACAATAGGGATAAATAGCGCATGCAGAGGGGTTATTGATTCAGTGAATAAACTTAGTAAAAAAATCAATACGCTCGTAAGGCCCCATTTCTTCATCATCAAAAGCCAATGAAGCTTTAATCGGATATTTTTTTATCAAAAAAACTGTGTGCAATACTAGGTAACCGATGTATTCATTTCTATCCAACAGGGGGCTGTGTTCTTTGAAAAGCAGGCAAAGTAACGTTTTTTAAATAATTGCATATCAATTGAATAGGGCTGCTTTTTAGATTTATTTGCATATAGGCATAGTGTTTGCTTTCAGTCCATTACCCAGGCTTGAGCTACCATCCAATTTAATCAGGGGGTGTTTTTTCAGGCAGACGGTTTATATTCACGGCTTTATTAGTGTTTAAATTTCATTTATGAAGAAGATTTTTTACTCATTCACGGTGTTGCTCTTTTTGGTTTGTAATTCCAAACTGCTTGAAGCACAGTGTACTTTTCTTAACAAGCAGGAAAACGCAAATACCTACTATCCGCGGATCGGTGCCCAAACTGTAGGGCAAGGTAATGCTTCTTTTTTGAGGTTTCAGGTCAAAAATACAGCCATTTACCATTGGGATGTATGCGGATTTACGGGTTACGACACTAATCTATCAGGATACGATGCAAGCAACACAGGAGTTTGGTTTAATGATGATTATTGTGCGGGGTTCGGAGGCAATGCATGGTCGTCATCGACAACGGCAAATGGTGAATATACCTCTAACTATGACGGTCAGCACAGCGTTCAATTGAATGTGCACAGTTGTCAGAATTGGAATTCAGGTTACGGTTCTGCTACACTTACATATCGTTGTAGCCCACCAGCTTCCCCCACGCAGTTAACTGCTGGTAATGGAACATGGAATATCTATTGTTATGATGCGGGTGATGCCGCTGGGGGTAACAATGCTTGGGCTAGTGCTTATTATGCTGGTTATTATACAGATAATGCGCTTAATTTTAATACCACAACTCGCTGGGTATCAAATGGAGGTACCCCGTACGATGCTAACGCCACAGGTGGTCAGGCTTATCGCGGATGTTATATACCGGCTGACTACCATTCCTGGTCGGCTGTGCGAACCAATATACCATGCGGTGGTTATCAGTTACAGGTGCAGCATGATGACATTGGTCAAATTTTTATCAACGGAACAAATGTTTACAATAATGCCGCTTGTTGTGCTAGTACCAATGCAGGCACCTATGTAATTAAGACAACTGATGTTATTACTTATCGAGTTTCTGAGGGAGCAGTTGGTTCTGACGGTCTTATCACTTTCAACGCTACCGCGGCACTCAATGGCGGTACCATTGGGGGCATTGCAAACCCAACCACAGTTTGTCAAGGTACCGATCCTGGAGCATTCACCAATACGGCTAACCCATCTGGTGGGGCTTCAGCAGCAATCACCTATGGATCTGATACCTATCAATGGGAACGTGCTCCGACCAACACCTTTGCCTCCATCACTAACGTAGGGAGTAACTCCACAACTTATGACCCAGATAATAGTTTAGCTGCAGGAACCTACTTTTTTAGGAGAAAGGTTACAGACGCTTGCGGAGCAGTGGCATATAGTAATGTGGTTCAGGTAAATGTAACAGCAACCAATACGATATCGCTTACCTCCGCCAATAATACGCAGACCAGATGCAGCGGAGTGGCGATAGCGGATATCACCTATAACACGACAGGTGCCACGGGAGTATCAGTAACTGGCCTGCCATCGGGTGTAACAGCCGCATGGGCATCGAATGTGGTGACCATCAGCGGCACCCCAAACGTTCCTGCAGGCGGTACCTTTAACTTCACGGTGAATATGACAGGCGGATGCATCACGGGTCAAACAGCACCAACGGGCACGATCACGGTAACAGCAACCAATACGATATCGCTTACCTCCGCCAATAATACGCAGACCAGAT
>CAYQRR010000133.1:6180-6852 GCA_964419635.1 uncultured Chitinophaga sp.
CGGTGAATATGACAGGCGGATGCATCACGGGTCAAACAGCACCAACGGGCACGATTACGGTCAACGCCTTACCAATAGCTACAGCCAGCAATAGCGGCCCCTATTGTTCGTATGGCACGATAGCCTTGACAGGCGGTCCTGCGAGTATGACGTCATACGCTTGGAGTGGCCCGAACACGTTCAGCAGCACTTCGCAGAGCCCGACACGTCCAGCGAGTGGCAATGGAGGCACGTATACAATTACTGTGACAGACGGCAACAGTTGCACGGCCACAGCGAACACAGCGGTGACCGTCAATGCAATTCCAACATCCAGTGGAGTAACATTTGCTGCCAATCCAATCTGTTCAAGTTCCTCTACTACAGTAAATTCGAACGCATCAGCGGGTAGTGGTAGTATCAGTGGTTATGCATGGTCGGCCGGAGTAAGCCCGAGTAACGCGGCAACAGGCACAGTATCCGCGGCAGGTCCGTTTACGGTTACGGTGACCAACACCAATTCATGTACAGCAGCCTTCACTTCAGGTACATTGACATTACACGACCCCATCACCACCCTCACGGCCACAGCGAGTCCGAATCCAATTTGTGAAAATGATGTATTAAATCTAACTGCGAGCAACACAGGGGGCACAAACATTGCCTGGAGCTGGAGTGGCCCTGCCGGCTTTA
>CAYQRR010000134.1:0-6813 GCA_964419635.1 uncultured Chitinophaga sp.
AAACCAGGTGAACAAAACCTTTTCGCTCAGCTACATTTTCGATATGGGCACCGACCACATTCGCGAACTTGGACTGGCTGTAAGCTATCTCGAATATCTGGGCACAGATAAATACACTTCCGAGCAACTGAAGACTGAGTTTTACAAATTGGGATTGAGCTTTGGCGTGAACCCCGGCCGCGATCGAGTAACGGTGTCCCTCTCGGGCCTCGAAGAAAACCTCGAAAAAGGGGTGGAGCTGCTCGAGCATATCTTGGCTAATGTAAAGCCAGATACTGAGGTGTATCAAGCCATGGTGGCCGACCTGATGCAGCAGCGCATCAATGCCAAAAAGAACAAAGGGGCCATCCTGAACTCCGGCCTGGTCAGCTATGCTAAATACGGAGCCAAAAATCCGTTTAATAACACCTTTACGCAGGCAGAGCTCGAAAAAATGGATGCCGCCAAACTTACCGACCTGCTCAAGAGCCTTACCGGCTACAAGCACCGCATTTTTTATTACGGCAGCCGTAGCAGCCAGCAGGTAGTGGAGGTGTGCACTCCGTTGCACGCTCTGAAGTCTGCATTGAAGGACTACCCTGCCGCCACTAAGTATGAAGAACTGCCCTTGAACAAAACACAGGTGTATGTGTGCTACTACCCTATGAAGCAGGCCGAAATTGTGATGCTGAGCAAAGACGTGAAGTTCAATAAAGACTTATTTCCGTATGTGTATCTCTACAACGATTACTACGGTTCGGGCCTCAGCAGCATTATGTTTCAGGAGATACGCGAAAAAATGGCATTGGCCTATTCGGTGTTTAGCAGCTTTGGGGTGCCGGCCAAGGCCGATGAATCGCACTACGTGATGTCGTATGTGGGCACGCAGGCCGACAAGCTGGGCTCGGCTCTGAGCGAAATGAATAAACTGCTGAACGATATGCCGCTGGTGCCGCAGCAATATGAAGGAGCGCGCGCCAGCGTGGTAAAAACCCTCGAGAGCGACTGGATTACCCGCGATGCCATCTTTGCTGCCTACGACCGTGCCCAAAAAAGAGGCTTGAATGAAGATGTGCGCAAAACCATTTACGAAAAAGCCAAAACCCTCTCGCTGGAGGAGCTCAATGCATTTTTCAAAGAGCATGTGAAAGGGAAAAAATATACCTATTGTGTGATTGGTAAAAAAGAAGACATCAACATGGAGGCACTAAAACAACTGGGCGAAGTAAGGGAGCTGAGTTTGGAAGAACTTTTTGGATATTAAGTTTAAGCTTATCTTAATAGAAACGCCCCCAAATACCCGGGGGCGTTTTGTTTGTATTTATCTGCAACACAAACCCTACATCTTCTCCGGCACCTCAATGCCCAGCAAATGCATGGCTTTGCGGATGATGCTGCCGGTGGCGGCTGAGAGGGTTACTCGCATGGTTTTTACTGCTTCATCTGTGGCAGTCAATATAGGCTGTTCGTGATAAAACTTGTTGTAGAGCTTAGCCAGGTTGTAAACGTAATTGGCTACCTCGCTCGGGTCATATTTCTCAATAGCCGACTGTATTACCTTTTCATATTCGCATAGCTGTATCAAAAGTTCGCGTTCCTCTTGTGCCAAGGAGGACAGGGCGGCTATATCCGGAGCGGGGCATTCGCCCGCTCTGCGCAAGATGGCACAAATGCGCGCATGGGTATATTGTATAAAGGGGCCCGTGTGCCCGTGGAAGTCAATGCTCTCCTCGGGGTTAAAGATGATTTTTTTGTAAGGGTTTACGCGCAACACAAAATACTTGAGCGCGCCTAAGCCGATGGTGCGGTAAAGTGCTGTGGCCTGTTCTTCGGTAAAGCCTTCAATCTTGCCCAGTTCTTTGGTACGCTCTTCGGCAATGCGCAGCACTTCGGCAATTAAATCATCGGCATCGGCTGTTTTGCCCTCGCGGCTTTTGAAGCGGCCGGTGGGCGATTCCACCAATGCATAGCTGAGATGAAAAATGCCATCGGCCCATTGCTTGCCCAGTTTTTGCAGTGCCAGCTTGAGCACCTTAAAGTGATAATCCTGTTCATTCGCCACTACATAAATCATCTTCTCCATGCCAAACTCCTGATGGCGAAGATCGGCCGTAGCCAGGTCCTGCGTAATGTAGATGGAGGTGCCATCGCTGCGCAGCAGCACTTTTTCGTCTAAGCCATCGGCTGTAAGGTCTACTACCACTGCTCCGTCTGCCCGCTTTTTAAACACCCCTTTCTGCAAACCTTCCTCCACTATGTTTTTGCCCAGCTTGTAGGTATCGCTCTCGAAATAATCTTTCTGAAAATTCACCCCTATCAGCTCAAACGTTTGCTGAAAGCCCTTATACACCCAGCTGTTCATTTTGTTCCAGAGCGCTACAGTGGCTTCATCACCTGCTTCCCATTTCAGCAACATCTCTTGCGCTTCTTTGAAAAGTGAGGTCAGCTTCTGGTCTTCATCAAATTCTCCCTTTTTGCCTTCAATAGTCTCCAGTTCTTTCTTGGCCTCCACGTTCCAGCGCACATACCAGTCGCCCACAAAGTGGTCGCCTTTAATGCCGGTGCTTTCGGGGGTGGCATTATTTCCATAGCGCAGATAGGCCACCATGCTTTTGCAGATGGCAATGCCGCGGTCGTTGTAAATATTCACCTTGGTAACATCATAGCCGCCAGCTTTCAGTATCTCACTCATGGAAAAACCCAGCAGCATATTGCGCACGTGGCCAATGTGCAACGGTTTATTGGTGTTGGGGCCGCAGTATTCCAGCAACACTTTTCGATGATTGGGCGCAAAGGTGCCGTAGTGCTTATTGGCAGCAATCTGTTGCAGTTGCTGCAGCCAGTAGCGGTCGCTCAGTTTCAGATTCAGAAAACCCTTTATCACATTGAATGACTCCACAAAACCACTGCGCGCTTGTAGTGCCGCGCCCAGTGCTTCGGCTGTCTGCTCCGGATTTTTCTTTGAAAACTTAATCAGCGGAAACACCACAATGGTAAAATCGCCCGTATGCTCTTTCTTAGTCACGTTAATCGTAACTACCTCGGGGCTGATGGTGGCCTCAAATACCTCCTGAAAAACGGCAACGGTTTGTTGCTTTAATAACTGCTCTGTCATGCGGGTGAAAATAAACGGAAATGGAAAACGGTAGCAGTATTTTAGAACTATCAGCGAGGCGAGTATCTTTGAGCCGTGATAAAAATCGGGAAGATAGAACTGCCGCACCGTCCTTTGCTGCTCGCCCCCATGGAAGACGTGAGCGATCCGCCCTTCAGGCATTTATGCAAAAAGTATGGGGCCGATATGCTGTATACCGAATTCATATCGGCCGATGGCCTCATCCGCGATGCCGATAAGAGCATGAAGAAGCTCGATATTTTTGACGATGAGCGACCCGTAGGCATTCAGATATTCGGGGGGGATGAAGAAGCGATGGTGCGCAGTGCAGCTATTGTGGAAGAAGCCCGCCCCGAGGTGCTGGATATTAACTATGGCTGTCCGGTGAAGAACGTAGTGTGCCGCAATGCCGGCTCGGGCATCCTGCGCGATATAGATAAAATGGTATCGCTCACGGCTGCGATTGTGAAGGGCACCAAGTTGCCTGTAACTGTAAAAACCCGCCTCGGCTGGGACGACAACTCCATTCGCATTGTGGAAGTAGCCGAGCGCTTGCAGGATGTGGGCATACAGGCCATTTCCATTCACTGCCGCACCAAGCACCAGATGTATACCGGCCATGCCCGCTGGGAGTGGATAGAGAAAGTAAAAAACAATCCGCGTCTCCACATTCCGGTGTTTGGTAATGGCGACATCAACAGCCCCGAGCGCGCACTCGATATGTTTACCAAATACGGAGCCGATGGTGTTATGATTGGACGCGCCAGCATTGGTCATCCGTTTATCTTTCGCGAAATCAAACACTATTTTGAAAAAGGTACCCATTTGCCCCCACCCACACTGGCTGAGCGTCTGGATGCCTGCAAAACACATTTGCTCCGAAGCATTGAATGGAAAGGAGAGAAGCTGGGCATACTCGAAATGCGCAGGCACTACGGCCCCTATTTTGCCGGTTTTCCGAATGTGAAGCAGTTCCGGTCGCGGTTGGTGGTGTCGGAACAGGTGAGCGATATTATGACCATCCTGGAAGAGCTGGAAGCCTATTACTCGCTCGAAGAAAATCAGATTAGTTCTCCGGCCCCGGCTTCGGGTACCGTCAGCTATAGCGGCCTCGATGGCTGAGTAGTCCTTGTGTGCTATTTACTCCACTGCATCGCTTGCTTGTTGAAAGCAGGCTTCTTTTCCTACGGCTGCCCCGTAAATTCACCGTAGTAAACATCGGCTTTGGTTAAGGAGAATTTAAAACTTATTGCAGACGAGGAACTGGTGCAGCGCTACCGCAACTCGCACGAAACGGTGTATATCGGTGAGCTTTATCAGCGCTACACGCACTTGGTCTACGGGGTCTGCATGAAATATTTTCGCAACGAAGCCGAAGCCGAAGATGCCACCATGCAGATTTTTGAGAAGCTGATTGTGGAACTCAAGAAACATCACATTACGGCTTTTAAACCCTGGCTGCATATTGTAGTGAAAAATTTCTGCATGATGGAGTTTCGCAAGCAGGGCAACACCGCCAAGCTTCACAATAATTTAAAAAATGCAGCGCAGGCAAATGTGGAAAATACGGAGGAGGACCGTCTAAAGGAAGCGCAGGAGAAAGAGTTCGTTTTAAAGCACCTGAAAGAGGGCATAGACGAATTGAAACCCGAACAGCGCGAATGTATTGAGTTATTTTATTTAAAAGAATGCAGCTATCAGGAGGTTAGCCGGATTACCGGCTATGATATGAAGGAAGTGAAAAGCTACATTCAGAACGGAAAACGAAATTTGAAAAATTACATTACCCGAAGAGATGAGCAAACCAAAAACGAATAGTGGTTTTTTGACGGACGGTCAAATAGGGGAGCAGGACATGCTGGCCTATCTGCGCAATGAACTGTCGGATGCGCAACGGCAGCAGTTTGAAAAACTGCTGAGGGAGGATCCGTTTGCACAGGAAGCACTGGAAGGTTTGCAAACTGCAGAGAGTGTGAATGCCGCTGGCCGCATAGCCGGCATTCGGCAGCGGGTGCGCGAAAAAACCGGGGTCAAAGAAACGCGTCTGGTGCAAATGCATTGGATTAACTATGCGTATGCTGCAGTGGTATTTGGAGTGTTGGTGGGCATTGGTTTTTTAATGGTGCAATGGGCGGGCAACAATAAAAATGAATTGGCGCTCCATAAGCCCGAAGCTACGGTGCAGGAGCAGGTATTGTTTGAAGAAAAAACGGATACCGCAGCAGCTATTACAGCCAGCGATGCACTCACCGATACCCTTGCTGCCACGGCAACGGTGGCAGAAGATTTGGGTGGCGGTGCAAAGCAAAATTTGAAGCAAGACGTGGTAGCCGGGGCAGCGGCTGCGCCTGTAAAAACGGTTCCGGCAGCAGCGGCAGGGGCCACTATGAACTCCACCCTTGTTACCAGTTCCAATGCCGAAGTTGCGGTGCCGGCTACAGCGGCTTCCAAAGCCCTTGCCAAAGAGCCGGCCAAAGTAGAGGAAGCTAAAATGCAGCGCGATGCGGAGCGCACTGAAACCCTGGTGGCCACCGAAGCTGCAGCCCGCAAAGCTACCACTCAGAAAAAAACAGAGGCAGAAAAAGCCATACCCACCACCACCCTGGACGATGCCATGAAGAGCTTTAACTCGGCCAGTTATCAAAAGGCCAGCGAACAATTTGACGAAGTGTTGAAACGCGACCCCGACAATTCCGAGGCTTTATATTTTGGGGGCATCAGCGATTACCTGAACGGCAAAAGTGCCAAGAGCGAAAAGAGTTTTGACCGGCTGGTAAAATCTAACCGATACACCGAAGGCAGCAAATGGTATAAAGCAAACATCCTGCTCAAGAAAGGGAAAAAAGAAGAAGCTACTAAAATCCTGAACGAACTATCGGGTAGTGCCGGCATGTATAAGGAGCGTGCACTCAAAAAGCTGGAGGAAATTAAATAAGCCTTATACCGGTATCGTAAAAATAAACGATGAACCTTTGCCCGGAGTGCTTTCCACGCGAATGGTTCCACCGTGCGATTCAATAATTTTTTTGCACATCGCCAGTCCGATGCCCGTGCCTTCATATTCTTCTTTGGTGTGCAGCCGTTTAAAGAGCTCAAATATCTGATGCTGGTATTTTTCTTCAATGCCAATGCCATTGTCGGTCACGGTAAAGGTGTAGTATGCCTCATCGGAGTGGCAGCTTAACTGCACGATGGGTGCCTTGCTGCGGTTATACTTAATGGCATTGCCAATCAGGTTGCTGAACACCTGCAGGGCTTGCGTGGCATTCATCTTAATTTTCGGCAGTTGCGGGGGTAACAGTAATTGACCTTGCTGTTCATTGAAAATAGCTGTGGTATCTTCCTTAATCTGTTGGAGTAACTCGGACAGGTCTACCCACTCCTCTTTTTCATTTTTAAAATCGGTGGTGGTGTACAGAAAAATATCGGTAATCAATTGGTTGAGTTGTTTCACCGACTTCACCGCGCTGTCAACCATCTCCACCGATTCAACATCCAACTGATTCTTACGCTTCAGTAATTGCAGATAAGTAGAAATGTTGCGCAGGGGCGTTTTTAAATCGTGTGAGGTCACATAAGCAAACTGTCGCAGCCCTTCGTTTACCCGTTCCAGTTCTGTTACAGCATTCTTTAAATACCGTTCTTCTTCTGTGCGTTTGTTGATGATAATAAATACCGCTACCAGTATATTGATGAATTTCACCGGTATGCATAAGTTG
>CAYQRR010000135.1:0-211 GCA_964419635.1 uncultured Chitinophaga sp.
GACTGGCTATTGATTGAGATTAATTACTTGAGTTAATGAATACTTCGGCTGATTGTTTTTAAGAGACATACCAAAATTTCATTGATTTAAAACAATGACTCCCCTGCGGAAATCATAAAAAAAGAAGCTCCGCCAGATTGGGCGGAGCTTAAAATTTAAAACGGCAAATGATTCGTTTTAGGTGGCGGAGAGAGAGGGACTTGTAACCTGT
>CAYQRR010000135.1:221-6797 GCA_964419635.1 uncultured Chitinophaga sp.
AGTATTTAGTTTACAGGGGTTTAGTGAGATTTGGTATCTCTAATGCGGAGAGAGAGGGATTCGAACCCCCGGAAGGCTCATCACCTTCGGCTGTTTTCAAGACAGCTGCAATCAACCGCTCTGCCATCTCTCCGGGGGCAAATATATTCCTAGTGAACACAATTGCAAGACACAGCGTAGAATGATGGAGTTTTTTTTACTGTAATTTTTACTTTAGTAAAGCGCGATTGATGGATTGAATCAGTTCCGGTCCTTTATAGATAAAACCGGTATACAATTGAACTAAATCGGCACCGGCATTGAATTTTTCCAGCGCATCAGAGGCATTCATAATACCACCCACACCAATTAATACCGGCTTTTGAGTATCCGATTTCATTTCTGCCGCTATCTGCTTTATCACCTGAGTAGATTTAACGGTTACCGGTTTACCGCTTAGGCCTCCGGCTCCTATTTTTTCTATTTCTTGATTTGAAATATGTAACCCTACGCGCGATATAGTGGTATTGGTAGCTACTATCCCCTGTATCTGGGTTTTCTGCACTACATCTACTACATCCGTAATCTGCTCCGGTTCCAAATCCGGAGCAATTTTTAAAAGGATTGGCTTAGCGGTTACCTTTCTGTTGTTGATGTCTTGCAAAGAGGAAAGAATAGCCGTAAGCGAATCTTTGTCCTGTAATGCCCTCAGGCCGGGAGTATTGGGAGAACTCACATTCACCACAAAATAATCAGCATGGTCAAAAAGCGTTTCAAAGCAAAATTCATAGTCTCGAATAGCTTTTTCGTTGGGCGTTATTTTGTTTTTGCCAATGTTTGCACCAACAATAATGTTGGTTTTCCTTCGCATTAGTTTTTGCGCTGCCACTTCAGCTCCCACATTATTAAAGCCCATTCTATTAATAATGGCTTCATCGTTAATCAAACGAAACAACCGAGGCTTATCGTTACCGGGCTGTGGCTGTGGTGTTATTGTTCCAATTTCCACAAAGCCAAAACCCAAATAACCCATTTCATCAATTACATCACCATTTTTATCGAGCCCGGCTGCCAGCCCAATCGGGTTAGGAAAATCCAAACCCAGAATGTGGCGATGTAAAGACGGATGGTTTATTTTCTTTCCGGAAAGAAATGAGAGAAGCCGAGGAAATTTACCCAGCAACTGTAGTTGATGGATGGTAAAATGGTGGGCGTCTTCAGCATCAAGCTGAAAAAGCAACTGCTTGGCTATAGGGTATAAATTCATGCTGTGCGAGTGAAATGAGCACAACAATAATCAATACTCTTCTAATGCTTTATTCCTTTACCAACTTAATGACCAACTGCTTATCGGCAACTGACACTTTCATGGCATAAACCCCGGCAGCATAGCCTGACATGTTCAATGTATTTGCAGATGGGTTGGCATTTTCAAACTTCCAGATAATCTCCCCTAACGCATTGTAGATATCCGCTTTTGATTGCGCAGGCAAATTAACATGGAATACCCCCTTTGTTGGATTTGGATACACCGAAACTCCCAATGCCGCATCCGGAGCAATGCCACTTATGTTCTCAAACAGTACGGTAGCGCTGCTGATACTTTTGCAGCCATTGGCATCTGTCACAGTCACGTTGTATACACCTGCGGAAAGACCAGTAGCGGTTTGAGTCGTTTGCTGTGCAGGGTCGTTCCATAGGTAAGTGTAGGGTGATACACCCCCGGTAACCACTGCTGTGGCAGTGCCGGTGTTGGCACCGTTGGTATCGGCTACAGTCGTTGTGTTAATGGAGGCAGAGGAAAACACTTGAACGGCTAAATTCTGAGTGAGCGTATCGTTACCGAAACTATTTTGAGCAATCAAAATAACATCATAAAAACCAGGCGATGAATAAGTAACCACCGGTGCATTATCGGTGGAAGTAGCCGGATCGCCACCGTTAAAAATCCACTGAATGGAATTGGGAGAACAAGAGGTTTCATTTGCAAAGGTAACGCTAAAGCCCGGACAAATCCCCAAGACATCTTGACTAAATGCGGCTACCACTGGTTCCACGGTAATGTAACTTGTTTGGGTACTAGAATTACTGCCGGCCGCATTAGCCGCTACTAATGTAACGGCATAGGTGCCCGGTGTGCTATAGGAAATTACAGGATTAGAAACGTTTGAAGAATTAGGACTTCCGCCCGGAAAACTCCAAGTCCACTGGGTGGGGGAATTGGAGGATAGGTCGTTAAAAGTTACCTGCGTTCCGGCACACACTTGTGTTGCACTGGAAGCAAAATTAGCAACCGGAGGTTGGCCGCTGGTAGCCGTGGAGTCAATAACCCTGAAGAAATCTAAACCGGCTTCCACCAAATGGCCGGGGGTATTATCAAAAGTGCGGCATCTGAAATATACGTTATTGCCTGGATTGGTGATAAAATCCTTAATGCGGTAACTCTTGTATATCCACTGGTTAGAGGATTGGCCGGTGGACACTTTATCAATATCAATAACGGTGGTTCCATTCACCAACGAAATAATCAATGAGTCGTTAGGGGTTCCAGATCCACCGGAATTGAAAAACCATCTGTAGTAACGCGCTACAGGGTTGGCATATGTGCTCAAATCCATAACCGGTGAGGTAAGGGTTGTGCTGCCACCATCCACATCATCATCGCCAGCAGCTCCACCTCCGTTACCGGTCACAAAACCCAAGTTACCATAGTCGCCATTTACATCCGCCCCGGGGTTACTTTGATTAGTAACATTATTGGCAGTGTAGGTAGTGCCAGATGGCACACCACGTACCCAGGTGCCGGAAGTAGCTGTGGTCACATTGGTCCAGGAGAAATCAAAAAGGAAATCATCGTAGTAACCTTTCTGAAGTGCAATCACTATTTGAGGAGTGTTGGGATTAAACGCCTGCGATGAGAGTGTGTTGGTGATATAACCCCATTTACCGGCATAAATAGCATAGTTATCTTGCTGTAGATTGCTGATAGTAAAGAAACCATTGGCATCGGTTGTGGGCGTGTAGTCAGCGGGTCCGTCTAATAATACTTTTGCGTTCGGAATACCTTGATTGGTTTGCGCATCCACTACTTTACCGGTATATGAAAAGGTAAATGGTATGGTGCAAACAGTTGAAGATGTAACTAAATTATTGCGTCTGGGTGAATTATTTAGCACCGTAACCATTCTGGTCTTCTGGTCGTTGGTGAAAATATTCATGCACTCATCATCGGAGTAATCCATGTAGTTCTGCACCATATCCGGTGGATTAGTTCCTCCGTCATTGCAGGTGTTTTGATTAGGGCAGCCGTAGTTTGCATCGGTAGAAGTAGGGGTATCATTGCAGTAATCGTTGCCACAACTTTGGTCGCCCCATATATGCCGCAAACCTAGCCAGTGGCCCAGTTCGTGTGTCAATGTTCTACCCTTGTTGTAATTTGCATCGAGGGTACCCACACGACCAGTTGCATTGAATCTTACTACTACGCCATCGGTATTTGCACTACCTCCATTGTTGTTGAGCCCCTGCAAACCAGAACTGCTGGGAAACTGCGCATAACCGAGAAGACTAGAAGATGCACCGCCAAACCGGACCGTCCATACGTTGCAGTACCGCTCCGGGTCCCATATGGTTGCAGGCTTTAAAACCGCTTCAATGTCGTTAGCCGCCCCGGTACTGCGCTGCCAATCCACTTGCCCCATATTTTTTCTATCGATGCCGGGCTCAGCCAGCACTACTCCGCTCGGATCTACCACCGCTGCACAAAACTCAATTTCGCAATCGGCACCGGCCGGGTGTGTGTTGTAACCCAACGTTCCTGAAGCTTTTCGAAAATCCTCATTCAATGCAGTAATCTGTGAGTTGATTTGTGCCTGAGATAAATTCTCACCACTACCCAGGTTATCACCATTGTGAATTACGTGGAATATAATTGGGATGGTGACCACGTTTCTGTTGCCTTGAAGGTAGGCCGGAGAGTTTTTGTAAGCAGCAATTTTTGCTTGCACCCAAAGCTCAAAATCTTCCAAACTTTCTGTGCTGTGAGTTGCTCTGCGAAATGTGTCCGCTTCCATTGTTTCGCAACGTTTTAGTTGCTGAGCATGAGATATCGTAAAAAACAACATAAAAGTCAAAAACAAAACAAGATTCTTCATGATAAAAAATTTGGATGACGAAGTAGTGTATTAATTGTTACAACACCAAAAGTGAATTAGACGTTTGTAAAACAACATTCATTTGGTATTGTTTATTGTTTCCGGAGCAGCCAGATAGTTGAATCATCCTGCTCCTGGGCAATACGAAGTTGCTGAACGGCTTCCTGGTAGCTGTGACCGACAGAGTATCCAAACTTGGTGAGTCTTCGCCCTTTTTCTATCAAGATAGCGGAGTCAGGAAATTTTTGTTGCAATCGCTGTTTTGCTGCTTCTATATTTTTCTCTTCCAGGTAAGCGCCAATCATCACATAGTATGTTGGCTCAGTCGCGTTTGAATGCTCGGCAGGATTTGGTTCGTTAAGCGGAGGTATAACGACCTGTTCCGCTGCGGGCTCGCTTGTGGCTAAAGTTTCCTCCGGAGCAATGCTTAGTTCTTCAGGAGAAGAAGAACTTATCCCCTCTGCCGCAACAGAGTTTGGTGTTCCTTCCATACTTATTGGATTTATCTCCGGCTCATCAATTTTGAAAATGGAATTGACCATACTGGAAACTCCTGATTCGCTCAGATTCAGCGATGCTATTTGTTTGCCCGAATACATCCATTGAGCTAACAGTCCCAGCATAAATAACAACGCAATGGCTGCTGCCACCCGCCATGGCTGACGCGCAGTAACTGTATGTTTTGTTTCGGAGCGGAATTTCTCGGTGAACGAGATTTCCTTTCCACGCATCACCGGGGGCACGGTGATAGTTCTTAGACCAAAAGAACTTTTTAAGTAATTCACTTCTTCATCCGGAAAGAACTGAATGTTTCCCTCCACGTCAGTCGACAATACACCCACTTTTGCCACTACCACTTGTTCTTTATTTATTAAAAAACCGGAGGCGGTATTCACCCAATCGCTGACCAGTGCTGTTGCTTGCTCTAGGGTGGATGATGCATTAGTAGCAATGTGGTGTATCAATAAACCGTCATTCTGTCGCAGGTTTCTATTAAATGAAATAGCCTTAGAAGGGGGTGATATGGTATGGCGAACGGGATGAATATCGGAGGGACGATAATTGCACACAAATCCACCCAACCCCGGAACGATTACACAATCATGTTCCAAAAGCAGACTGCTGATGTAAGGTGAAATGTCCATTTTTTACTGTTACCTCGATTCCTTCTAAGAACTGCTTTTTGCAGTCGTGTGTGGCATGCAAAATAGAATTTTTGGATAGTCTCTATTTACCGAACGGGCAATTGTGGATAAAAAAACCTTGCCATTAAATCGGCAAGGTTTTCAGTGAAATACTATTCGAAATAGTTTAAGCGGCTACACCCTCAGCGCAAACAATTACTTTATTGTTCAAGCATTCCACAAAACCTCCGGTGATGTTTAATTTCTTTTCGCCCTCCGAGGTTTTGTATTTCATCATTCCACTTTTTAAAGCTGAAATAAGCGGTGCGTGGTTATCCAATAATTCAAACAAACCTTCTATACCAGGCAACTGAACCAAAGAGGCTTCGCCACTGTAAAGTTTCTTTTCGGGAGTCAATATTTCAAGTATCATTTTCTTCAGTTATCCTTTTGGGTCAGCAGGCAACCGCACTGCAGATACAAAAGCGTTTGTAACAAATTATTGAGCGGCTTCTGCCATCATTTTTTCGCCTTTGGCAATAGCCTCTTCAATATTACCCACCAGGTTAAATGCCGCCTCTGGATACTTGTCTACTTCACCGTTCATAATCATATTAAAGCCGCGGATGGTTTCCTCAATGGGAACAAACACCCCTTTCAAACCGGTAAACTGCTCGGCAACGTGGAAGGGTTGTGATAGGAAACGCTGCACACGTCTTGCGCGGTGAACTACTTGCTTGTCCTCTTCGCTCAATTCATCCATACCAAGGATGGCAATGATATCCTGCAATTCCTTATAGCGCTGCAATAACTCTTTCACCCGCATGGCACAACGGTAGTGATCGGCACCCAATACAGATTCACTTAAAATACGAGAAGTGGAATCCAACGGATCCACAGCAGGATAAATACCCAATGCAGCAATCTGGCGACTCAATACTGTGGTAGCATCCAAGTGAGCAAAGGTGGTAGCCGGAGCCGGGTCTGTCAAGTCATCCGCAGGAACGTAAACCGCCTGCACGGAGGTGATAGAACCTCTCTTGGTAGAGGTAATACGCTCTTGCATAATACCCATTTCTGTAGCCAATGTGGGCTGGTAACCCACCGCTGAAGGCATACGACCCAAGAGAGCGGATACTTCGGACCCTGCCTGTGTGAAACGGAAGATATTATCTACGAAAAAGAGAATATCACGACCGCCTTTGGCATCGTTCTTATCCCCGTCACGGAAATACTCCGCTATTGTAAGACCTGAAAGAGCCACACGTGCGCGTGATCCCGGTGGTTCGTTCATCTGCCCAAACACCAAGGTAGCCTGC
>CAYQRR010000136.1:0-6764 GCA_964419635.1 uncultured Chitinophaga sp.
GCGATAGTATCCATCGGCATCTCTGCGACAACCATCGCCCGTAAAATAATATCCGGGGTAATTAGAAAAATAAGTTTGCCGAAAACGCTCATGATCGCCAAACACCGAGCGCGCCATGCCGGGCCAGGGAAACTTAATACACAAATTTCCCTGCACATCGTTGCCTTGTATTTCGTGGCCGTTTTCATCGAGGAGCACAGGCTGCACACCCGGCAACGGCAAGGTGGCGAAAGCTGGTTTCAATGGGGTAACAGTAGCGATGGGTGAAATGAGCACCCCTCCGGTTTCGGTTTGCCACCAAGTATCCACAATGGGGCATCGCCCCTTGCCCACATTTTTATAATACCACTGCCAGGCTTCTTCGTTGATTGGTTCGCCCACAGAGCCCAACACACGCAAGGACGATAAATCTTTCTGTGCAAAAATTTCCTCACCAAAAGTTTCTAAAGAGCGGATGGCGGTAGGGGCAGTATAAAAAACATTCACATTGTGTTTATCCACTATATCCCAAAATCGACCATGGTCCGGAAAGGTGGGAGTGCCTTCGAACATCACCGTAGTGGCACCATTCAGCAAGGGGCCATATACCAGATAGGAATGGCCAGTGACCCAACCTACATCAGCCGTGCAGAAAAACACTTCGCCCGTCTGATAGTTAAACACCTGTAAGAAAGTATAAGCACTATACACCATATAGCCCGCAGTGGTATGCAGCACTCCTTTCGGTTTGCCTGTGCTGCCCGAAGTATACAGGATAAAAAGAGGAGATTCTGCATCCATAGGAGTAGCAGTGTGCTCAGTGCTCATCCCCTCCAAGGCCTGATGCCACCATATATCGCGGCCGGTTGTCATGCTGACAGGCACTTGTCGGTGATTAAAGACCACACAACGTTGTACCCCCGGAGTGTACTCTAGTGCCTGGTCTACTATCTTTTTAAGGTCAATCAGTTTGTCGCCCCGGTAAACAGCATCGGCAGTGAGGACTGTTGTGCACCCGGCATCGTTGATGCGATCGGCAATAGAGGTGGCCGAAAATCCGGCAAATACCACCGAATGAACGGCCCCAATGCGGGTGCAGGCGAGCATCGCTATGGCTGCCTCGGGTATCATTGGCAAATAAATACAAACCCGGTCGCCTTTTTTAACGCCTAAAGCCGACAGCGCATTGGCCAAGCGACACACCTCACGGTGCAATTCTACATACGTAAGCGTGCGCGATGCCTCTTCGGGATTGTTGGGTTCCCAGATGATAGCCGGCTGATTGGCCAATGAAGGTAAGTGACGGTCGAGGCAATTGATGGACATATTGCATTGCCCGCCTGCAAACCATTCCACATTGGCTGTATTAAAATCCCATCGCAGCACTTGCTCCCATGGACGGTGCCATTGAAAACTTTCTGCTACCTCTGCCCAAAATGTTTCCGGCTGTTCTATACTGCGCATATATGCAGATTGATAAGCTTCAAAATTCTGTATTTGTTTCAATGGTATATGGTTTAGAGGTTAGTCAAATCGGATGGCCTTGAGCGGAGAAATAGCCGACACCAGCATAGCAGGAAGCAACAAGAGTAAAAGTGTAATTAAAATTGTTGCTACGTTCAGACCAGCTATCCATGCCCAGTTGAGTTGCACTGGAGCATAACTCAGGTAATAACTCTCCTGCGGCAGTTTCACAAAATGGAAATAATCTTCGGCCAGGCACAGCCCGATGCCGGCCACATTACCCAGCAACAAGCCACAGGCAATAATCACTGCACTATAGTAAATAAAGATATTGCGAATGGAGGCCCCGCGAGCGCCTAAGGCTTTCAGAATGCCAATCATATTGGACCTTTCCAGAATAAGAATGAGCAATGCCGTTATCATATTAATAACCGCCACCACCAGCATCAGCGAAAGGATGATGAGTTCGGTCAGGCTTTGAATATCCAGCCACTCAAAAATCCCGGGGTTCATAGACTTAATGGTGGTCACATCGAGTTCGCTATTGCTCATGCGGGCATAAATCAGCTCGCCAATGACATCCAGCGGGTCTTTGCTCAGCACGTGATAAGTATCGGGGCTCAGCAAAGCACCAAAGAGTGTGAGAAAATAGGCCCGGGTCCGGCTTTTAAACAGATTGCCCTCTTTCAAAAACACCTCGAAGCCACCTACGGTGTCGGGTCCCCAATGGTTCAGTTCCTGGATAACGGCTATGTCGGTAATTACATATCGTGCATCAAATTCTTCGAGGCCGGTTTCGTAAATGCCTTGAATATAAAACTTGCGGGTGGTAAATAACCGGCTCTGCTCGGTGCCCGACTGCTTAAAGTTGATGAGCACCTTATCGTTTAGTTTCAAATGCAGCCGCCTGGCAGTAATGCTGGATATTATAATGTGCTGCAGGGCACTATCGGTGCCGGGTTGCAGCAAGCGGCCTTGCTTTAGGTAAGGAGCAAAATTATTCCAATCAAAATCGCGGCCGGCTCCCTTGAGCACTATTCCTTCAAAATCATCCTGTGTTTTTAGGATACCGGCCTTGAGAGCTGTTACCTGTATGTGGCGGGCTTCGGGAATCAGCGAGGGCGTATCGTAAAAATCCTGATGCACATAGACCGGCTCACTCAAGAGATAATTACTTAGACTGTAGGGCTGCACCAATATGTGCGACCAAAAGCCCGTTACTTTGTTGCGTATTTCGTGCTGAAAGCCATTCACCATGCTGGTAGCAATAATCATGGTGGACAGGCTGAGAGCCACTGCAGCAATTGCCATGCGAATGATAAACGAAGAGAACCCTCTCCGGTTGCTAAAGGCAATTTTGCGCACAATCAATAACTCCAGATTCAAGCCAGTGGTGTTTTCAGCAAATATATTCTTTGGTGCATGAGGAGAAATAAAAAGCCCGCGCCATTAGGCACGGGCTGTCGGTCGCTGTCGCGGTGGTATTGTTTAGTGGAACTGTTCGGTTTCGGTAGATCCGGCCAAGGCAGTGGTAGAACTTTGTCCTTGCTGCACTACGTTTTGCACGGCATCAAAATAGCCGGTGCCTACAAAGGATTGGTGCTTGATTGCCTTAAAGCCATCTTTCTCCATAGCAAACTCGCGCTGTTGCATTTCGCTGAATCCGGCCATGCCTCTTTCCACATAGTTCTTAGAAAGTTCGAACATGGAAGAGTTCAAAGCGTGGAATCCGGCCAGGGTAATGAACTGGAACTTGTAGCCCATGGCGGCAATATCTTCGCGGAAGGTGAGCATTTGCTTTTCGTCCATGTATTTGGCCCAGTTGAATGAAGGCGAACAGTTGTAGGCCAACATTTTGCCGGGATATTTAGCATGGATACCGGCCGCAAACTCGCGAGCCAATCCCAGATCAGGATTGCCGGTTTCCATCCATATCAGGTCGGCATATTCGGCATAGGCCAAACCGCGGTCGATTCCCTGTTCCAATCCATTCTTCACATAGTAGTATCCTTCAGGAGCACGTTTGCCGGTGATAAACTTATGGTCGCGGGGGTCGATATCGGAAGTGATGAGGTTGGCGGCTTCGGCATCGGTGCGGGCAATGACTAAAGTAGGCACATTACACACATCGGCTGCTAAACGAGCGGCTACCAGTTTGTTGATTGCCTCTTGGGTAGGCACTAATACTTTACCGCCCAGGTGACCACACTTTTTGGCCGAAGCCAATTGGTCTTCCCAATGCACACCGGCAGCACCCGCTTCTATCATGCCTTTCATGAGCTCAAAAGCATTCAGATTGCCACCAAAGCCTGCTTCGGCATCAGCTACGATGGGCACCATCCAGTCGCGCTGTGGTTCGCCTTCCATGTATTCAATCTGGTCTCTGCGCATCAAAGCATTGTTGATACGTTTTACTACTGCCGGAACCGAATTGGCCGGATACAAAGATTGGTCCGGATACATTTCGCTGCCAAGGTTGGCATCGGCTGCTACCTGCCAGCCCGATAGGTAGATGGCTTTCATGCCGGCTGCTACTTCCTGCACGGCCTGATTGCCGGTGAGGGCACCCAAACCCGATACCCATGAATCGGTGTGAAGGCGTTTCCACAATTTCTCGGCACCATTGCGGGCCAAAGAATATTCGAGTTGCACAGAACCGCTGATGTTGATGACTTCATCGGCTGTGTATGGACGGGTTACACCTTTCCAACGCGGGTTGGTTTCCCATTCTTTTTTGAGCGCTGCGGCTCTTTCTGATTTTGTTGCCATGCTTTTTAAGTATTAAGTAATTAGTATTGAGTAGTTAGAAAATACATTTAATCAATTTCTTCATAAGCCGGAAGGGTAAGAAACTCTTTATAATCACCTTGCTGCACCAGTTCGTCAAATATTTCGATGGCGCGTTTCATAGTGGCAGTATTGTAGGCCGCTTCGCCTACATACGCCTTCACGGCTTCCAGTTCGCTGGGCAGTAGCTCTTGAAACAATTCGTAAGTCACGGTGCGCCCATCTTCTAGTTTAGAACCCTCTTTTATCCATTGCCACACCTGCGTGCGCGATATTTCGGCTGTAGCTGCGTCTTCCATCAGGTTGTGCAAGGCCGCAGCTCCTACCCCGCGCAGCCAGCTCTCTATATACAGAATACCTACGTTGATATTCATGCGCAAGCCGGCTTCGGTAATAGTGCCAGCGGGTGGTGTGAGCAAATCGGCCGGGGTATATACTTCGCCTTCGCGCTTGATGTGATAATTGTTCGGAGTTTTCATGTGCTCGTTGAACACCTCCATGGCTACAGCCACCAGGCCGGGGTGCGCTACCCAAGTACCATCGTGCCCGTTGGTGGCTTCGCGGATTTTGTCTTGCTTCACCTTGTCTATGGCCGCCTGGTTGGCTGCTTCGTTGTTCTTAATTGGAATAAAAGCGCTCATGCCGCCCATGGCGTGCACGCGTCTTTTGTGGCAGGTTTGAATCACCAGCTTGCTATAGGCCGCCATAAAAGGCACGGCCATGGTTACCTGTCCGCGGTCGGGCAATACATAGCCCGGGAGATTGCGTAGCTTTTTAATGTAAGAAAAAATGTAATCCCAACGGCCACAATTGAGGCCGGCTATGTGCTCGCGCAATTCATAGATTATTTCGTGGAGCTCAAAGGTGGCGGTGATGGTTTCAATGAGTACCGTGGCTTTAATAGTACCTTGGGGAATTCCCAATTCACTTTGTGCCAATACGAACACATCGTTCCAGAGGCGTGCCTCCAGATGGCTCTCCATTTTTGGCAGGTAGAAATATGGACCCGTGCCATTGGCCAGCAACTGCTTTACGTTATGGAAAAAGAATAAGCCAAAATCAAACAGCGAACCGCTCATGATATCGCCATCTACCTTTACATGTTTTTCGGGCAAGTGCCAGCCGCGCGGACGCACCATCAACACAGCTGTTTTTTCGTTCAGTTTGTATTCTTTGCCCGTTTCGTTTTTGAAGGAGATAGTTTTGCGAATGGCATCGCGAAGGTTGATTTGTCCGTCAATATTATTGGCCCAAAAAGGGGAATTAGAATCTTCAAAATCGGCCATGAAGACCTTTGCGCCCGAGTTGAGGGCGTTGATTATCATTTTGCGGTCCACGGGGCCGGTAATTTCTACGCGTCTGTCTTGCAAATCGGCCGGGATGGGGGCAGCTACCCAATCACCCTCGCGAATAGCTTGGGTTTCGGGCAAAAACTGTGGCGGGTGGCCTGCATCCATCCACTTTTGCTTTTCTACCCGGGCAGCCAGCAGTTCCAGTCTTCTTTGGTTAAAGGTTCGCTGCAGTTTGGCCACAAAGGCGAGTGCCTCGGGGGTCAGTATTTCTGCAAAGGCGGGGCTGATGGTGGCGTTTATTTCGAGGCCGGGAAGAAGTGTGGTAGCCATGTGCTGAATTTTCGCGGCAAATATGAAAAGAATTATGAATTAGCGAAAATTCGCTGCTTGGAATAGTGTAGCCTAACTATGATGGCAGGCGATGCGCTCTTTTGCCTTGCCCAAATAGGCGAGCGTGCTTTACAGAAAGGGCATTCAGTGGGCTGAAAAACAAAAACTCCCGGAAAAACAGCCGGTTGGCACCACCTCCTCCTCACCCAGTCGGTTTCGGCAGGGGAAGAAATCTTCCGATAACAAATCGTATAATGAACGTATAACGGAAATCAAATTCCTACGATAGTAAGCGTGGATAGTAAATTCAAAAACTGATGTTGGCAGCAATTTCTCGAATGACAAAAAGACTTCTTCCGCTGCTTACGATAGCTTTTCAATTGAGTGGAAAGATTAATCAAACATTCCTGCTAGTAGGGCGATACGAACGTCCCAATTATGTGATGAGCAATAACGCACTTTAGCAGATGAGGAGGAGGCGGGTAAGGCCGCTGTGTTCGCGGGGGGCACGGTGGATGCACGGTAGCACGGGGCTGCCGGGATAGTCTACCGCCAGGCGGCAAAGGTGCCCTAAACCCATGCGAACGGGCACGGCCGAAGGCCGTGCCTGATAGTGAAGGTCGTAATAATGCTCCGTCAAATACGCATCAAAATCTTGTGGTGCTCCGGTATATTGTTGCCATAAGGCGGCCCGTATCTCCGGCACCAGCACCTTTTGCTCTGCCTGTGTATTGGGCAGCAGTTCGCTGGCATCGCCATAGTAAGTGCATAAAATGGTGTCGGTAGCTACGGGCGAACGGTCTACATGATAGGAATATACATCGGTGGAGAAAAACGACTGCTCCTCGTCCTGCTCGTAATGCTGAATCAGATTGAGTACCGGCTGCGCCCCATGGGCTTGCAACTGGTGCA
>CAYQRR010000137.1:0-6733 GCA_964419635.1 uncultured Chitinophaga sp.
GCCCTTCATGATCGCCACCGGGCTGGCGCTCTATGGCGAAGGCACCGGCATGGGACTGGCCATCTGCAAAAAAAAAGTGCAGCACTACGGAGGGCAAATTTGGATAGAGAGCACTCCCGGAGAGGGCACTACTTTCTTCTTTGACCTGGAAAAATCACCCGCCCAGCGGCCAGGTGCCATGGCTTATTCGGTGGAAAGCACTCCCGCCACTTTGTCGCCTGTGCCGGCTTTAGGTGGTGGCTTGCTGTAAACCCACTGCTCCATTTCACCGTTTGGCTTTACCTCCTATATTCGCCCCCTCAAATTAAATTAAAGACATGGCTACCACAGCAGACATCAGAAACGGAATTTGTATAGAATACAACCACGACATTTTCCAGTTCACCGAGTTCCAACACGTAAAACCCGGCAAGGGCAATGCGTTTGTAAGATGCAGAATGAAGAGTTTTAAAACCGGCCGCGTGCTGGAGCATACCTTTCCGGCCGGTCACGAAATCATCACCGCCCGCGTGGTGCGCAAGCCGTATCAGTTTTTGTATAAAGACGAAATGGGCTACAATTTTATGGACCAGGAAACTTTTGATCAAATTACCATTGATGGTAAAATGATTGAGAACAACGACTTTTTGCGCGATGGCGATGTGTGCGAAGTAGTCATACATGAAGAGACCAACACCATCCTGGCCTGCGAATTGCCGCAGCACGTGGTAGTGGAAATTACTTACAGCGAACCGGCCGTAGCCGGCAACACCGCCACCAACGCCAGCAAGCCGGCTACCGTGGAAACAGGAGCCACCGTGATGGTGCCGCTGTTTGTAAACCAAGGCGAAAAAATTAAGGTGGACACCCGCACCCGCGAGTATGTGGAGCGCGTGAAAGAAAGCCGATAAACCTCTGTTTGCAAAGCCTCGAATGCTGACCAAGTATTCGGGGCTTTTGCTTTGGAACTATCCGCCAGCTCTTTTGTATGGAATGGCGAACATTTATACATTCGAAACCCCAATTACCCTTAACCCTTAATTGACGACTATGGACTTAAAGCAAATTCAGGAACTGATAAAACTGGTGAAGAAGAGCGAGATTAACGAGCTCAAAGTGCAGGAAGGTGAATTGACCATCACTATCAAAAACCGAGGCAGCGAAAACCACACGTATTTTGCGGCCCCTGCCACCCAGCAGGCTCCGGTGGTGCAATCTGTGGCTCCCGCCATTGACAAGGCGGCCACCAAGACCGATACTCCCTCCGACACTCCTAAGGCAGAGATAGCCTCCGAAAACACCTTTGTATTTCGCAGCCCTATGGTGGGCACCTTTTATCGCAAACCCGGCACCGACAAAGACCCCTTTGTAAAAGTAGGTGACACCGTGGAGTCGGGCAGCGTGCTGTGCATCATTGAAGCCATGAAGCTGTTCAACGAAATTGAATTTGACCAACCCTCCGGACGCATTGTAAAAATACTGGCCGAAGATTCTTCGCCCGTAGAATACGACCAACCCCTCTTTCTGATTGAAAAGTAAGTGCCCCGCCCCACGCTTGGCCGTGCCGGTGCATCCTTCTGCTAATTTGAATAAACGCGATACATGTTTAAAAAAATACTGATTGCAAACCGAGGCGAAATAGCCCTGCGCATTATCAGAACATGCAAAGAAATGGGCATTAACACAGTGGCGGTGTATTCTACTGCCGACCGCGATAGCCTGCATGTGCGCTTTGCCGATGAGGCTGTGTGCATTGGCCCGCCCAAAAGCAAAGATAGCTACCTGAACATGCAAAACATTATGGCCGTGGCAGAACTCACCAATGCCGATGCCATTCACCCGGGCTATGGTTTCCTGGCCGAAAATGCCGAGTTCAGCGACTTGTGTGCGCAATACAACATTAAGTTCATTGGTCCCAAAGGACACATGATACGCGCCATGGGCGATAAAATAACCGCCAAAGAAACGATGATAAAAGCCGGTGTGCCCTGCATACCAGGCAGCGATGGTTTGGTAGCCGACCTCAGCGATGCTAAAACCACTGCGGCTAAAATTGGTTACCCCATAATTATTAAAGCTACAGCCGGTGGCGGAGGCAAGGGAATGCGCATCGTGTGGGACGAGGCAGGGCTGGAAAAAGCCTATACCATGGCCCGCACCGAAGCCGGAGCCAGCTTTGGCAACGATGGGGTGTATATGGAAAAATTTATTGAGGAGCCGCGCCACATCGAAATTCAGGTAGCCGGTGATCAATATGGAGAAGCCTGCCACTTGAGCGAGCGCGACTGCTCGGTGCAGCGCAGACACCAAAAACTGGTGGAGGAAGCACCATCGCCTTTTGTAGATGATGAACTCCGCGAAGCTATGGGTGCGGCAGCCGTTAAGGCGGTGAAGGCGATTCAATACGAAAGTGTGGGCACGGTGGAATTTCTGGTCGACAAGCACCGTAATTTTTATTTCATGGAAATGAACACCCGTATTCAAGTGGAGCACCCGGTGACCGAAGAGGTGATGGATTTCGACCTGATTAAGGAACAGATTATGATAGCAGCCGGCACCGCTATTTCGGGCATGCTTTATTTTCCGCACAAAATGCACGCCATTGAGTGCCGCATCAATGCCGAAGACCCCATGAACAACTTTGCTCCTTCGCCCGGCAAGATTACAGCGCTGCACACGCCTAAAGGATATGGGGTGCGGGTAGATACGCATATCTATGCAGGCTACACGGTGCCCCCTTTTTACGACTCATTACTGGCAAAGGTCATCTGCCGTGCCAAAACCCGTGAAGAGTGTATTGTAAAAATGAAACGCGCCCTCGAGGAGTTTGTCATTGAAGGCGTAAAAACCACCATACCGTTTCACCTGGTGCTGATGGACAATGAAGAGTTCCGCACCGGTAAATTTGATACCGGCCTGCTCGAACGGTTCGATTATGTGCAGGCTATCAAAGAATCTATCGTAGAAATTTAGCACTACTCGCTGGGTGCTGCGGCAGCCAGACCATCCAACACCAGTTTTGCTTTAGCGGGGCCCAGATCTTCGGTTAATTGCTCCAGCGAAGCGGCTTTCAGTTTTTTCACGCTCTTATATTTCTTCAAGAGCATTTCAAAAGTTTTTTCGCCCACTCCTTTTATTTGTAGCAGCTCACTGTGGGTGGCATTTTTGCTTCTGCGCTGGCGGTGATGTGTAATACCAAAGCGGTGCGCTTCATCGCGCATCTGTTGTATAAGCCGTAGCGACTCCGACTTTTTGTTGATATATAATGGCAAGGAATCTTCGGGATAATAAATTTCTTCCAGCCGCTTGGCGATGCCCACAATAGGTATTTTCCCGTAGAGATTCAGCTTTTTGAGGCTATTGACAGCACTGCTCAGTTGTCCTTTGCCACCATCTATAATAATTAGCTGCGGCAGGGGCTGCCCTTCTTCGGTCATGCGTTTGTAGCGTCTGTAAATCACTTCCTCCATGGTAGCAAAATCGTCCGGTCCTTCCACCGTTTTTACATTAAAAATCCGGTAGTCTTTTTTGCAGGGCTTGGCATCGCGAAACACCACACAGGCGCTTACGGGGTTGGTTCCTTGTATATTGGAGTTATCAAAACACTCCATGTGCCGGGGCATTTCCTTTAGTTTCAAATCTTCTTTCAGTGTTTTCATAATGCGGAACGAAGGTTTCTTTTCCTCGGGGCTCATGTTTTGTTTCACGCGCTCTTCGCGCATGTAGAGGGCGTTTTTGTAGGCCAGATCGAGTAGCTTTTTTTTGTCGCCTATCTGCGGTATGGTCAGGCGAATGTGCTCCCACTCAGCCGCAATGGCAAAGGGTACTATAATTTCTGCGGCAGGTGACTCCTCGGTCAGCGACTGTTCGGTGATGGCGCGCAATAAAAGTTCTTCGCGGGGCTCTTCCAGCACGCGTTTCAGTTCCATGGCGCGTGTTTTTACGATAGTGCCATTTACTATCTTCAGATAATTGATAAAGGCCGTGGTATCGGTTTCGCTGTAGCCATACACATCAATATCGGTCATCTTCGGATTCACAATAGTGGACTTGCTTTCAAAATCGGTGAGCAACTCTATCTTCTGCCGAAACTCTTCCGCCTTCTCAAATTCCATTTTTTCAGCGCAGTGATTCATTTCTGCCCGCAGAAAATATTTAACGGTATTGAAATTGCTTTTTAGAATGTGGCGTATCTGCTGTATGTTTTCGTCATACTGGGCACTGCTTTGCAGCGCCTGGCAAGGGCCCATGCAATTTTTAATGTGGTATTCCAGACATACTTTGTACTTGCCGGCATCAATTTTTTTGGCCTGCAAATCCAGGGTGCAGGTGCGCAACGGAAAGATATTTTTCAGCAAATCGAGAATGAGGCGAGCGGTGTAAGTAGAAGTATAGGGGCCCAGGTAATCGCTTCCGTCTTTAATCACCTTTCGGGTAAAAAAAACCCGTGGAAAGGCTTCCTTTTTAATACAAATAAACGGATATGTTTTATCATCTTTCAGCATCACGTTGTAGCGCGGCTGGTACTTTTTAATGAGGGAGTTTTCGAGCAGAAAGGCATCCTGCTCGGTATCCACAATTACAAACTCGATTTTTCGGATAAAATGAATCATCCGTTTAATGCGGTGCGTGTGCTCGGTGGAAGTAAAATAACTGCTTACCCGCTTTTTCAGGTCTTTGGCTTTGCCGATGTAAATAATTTCTTCAGCCTCGTTCAGATACTTGTAAATACCCGGCAGATTAGGCAGGGTGTCGCGGTGTTGTTTAAATTCTTCAGCAGTCATTTCACAAAATTACTTCGCTAATAAAAACCATCCTGAACATTTTGGGTAGACAACCTCAAAAGCCGGCTGATATATTTGCGGCATGAACTACAAAAAAACAGATGCCGAAGACCTGCGGTTCTTTCAGTCGGCCATTGGCGAGGATTTTGTTTACACTGACACGGTTGCTTTAGAAAAATACAGCAAAGACGAAACAGACGGCTGTGCCTTTGCCCCCGAAGCCGTATTAAAACCCCGTACGGCTCAGGAGATTTCAGCTATCTTGAAATACTGTCACGAAAAACACATTCCGGTATCGCCTAGGGCAGCCGGAACCGGCCTCAGTGCCAACAGCCTTTGTGTGCATGGCGGCATAATGTTGAGCATTGAACGCATGAACAGTATTTTGCAAATAGATGAGCGCAGTTTACAGGTTACTACCGAGCCGGGAGTTATTACGGAAGTCTTACAAAATACGCTGCAAGAAAAGGGGCTTTTTTATCCGGTAGATCCCTCCAGCCGCGGCAGTAGTTTTATAGGAGGCAATGTGGCTTGCAACAGTGGTGGCCCCCGTGCCGTGAAATACGGAGTAGTGAAAGATTTTGTGCTGAATCTGGAGGTGGTGTTGCCCACCGGAGAAATCATGTGGACTGGAGCGAACACACTAAAAAACTCTACCGGTTATAACTTTACACAGCTGTTTGTAGGCAGTGAAGGTACCCTGGGCATTGTTACCAAAATTGTGCTCAAACTGCTCCCCTACCCTCGCCTCAACAATATTATGCTGGCCCCTTTCAAAAGTATGGAAGATGCCGGTGCGGCCGTAAGTGCGGTGTTCCGGGCAGGCATAGTGCCCAGTTGTATCGAGTTTATGGAACGTGATGCCATTACCTATGTCATGAATTTTCTGGGCGATGTGACTGTGCCGCTGGCTGATGATACACAAGCCACTCTACTCATCGAGGTAGATGGAAACGACCCGGAGATTATACAGAAGGATTGCGAAAAAATATATGAAGTGCTATCCACGTTTGATGTGGGAGAGATATTATTTGCCGATAGCGATGCACAAAAAACCGATCTGTGGCGCATGCGCAGAAACATTGCTTATGCCGTAAAGAAAACCAATGTAACCGTAGAAGAAGACACCGTAGTGCCTCGGGCAGATTTACCCGAGCTACTCCGGCACATAAAAGCAGTCGGAAAAAAATACAACGTCCGTAGCGTGTGCTACGGGCATGCCGGTGATGGCAATGTGCACGTGCGTATACTCAAAGATGAACTTAGTGATGACTATTGGAAAAACGAAGTGCCCAAAGGCATTCGTGAAATTTTTGAAAAGGTAGTGGCCCTACAGGGTACTATCAGTGGCGAACATGGCATTGGCTGGTTCCAGATTCCGTATATGGATATTAAGTTTTCGAAAGAGCAGATAGCTTTAATGCGAGGAATAAAGAAGGTTTTTGACCCGCACCATATCCTGAATCCCGGCAAAATATTTACGACTGAATAAAAGGGCAGAAACAAGAAGTAAGAATTTTAGCTATTTGGGCTTTTGTTTTCATCAATAACATTCCATATTTGACACATTAATTAATTTAAACCAAAATAACATGAGAAACTTAATCCTTGTAGCGCTTGTTGCTGTGCTCAGCATCTCTTTAAACTCTTGCAAAAAATGTAACGACTGTGTAAAACAGTGTCAAATATGCAGCTCAGCCAGTCTGGCACAAGCCACACCTTGCCGCACAGATTTCAACTCTGACGCTGAGTATCTGGCCGCTATCCAGAACCTTGAATCTCCGCTGGGAGGAAACTATACCTGCGTATCAGCAGATGAAGAAGATCAGGTGTGCACCAGTGGTTTGTTTTTCAAACTTCGCCACCAGGAAGCCATCGATTCTAAAGAAGCAGAAGGTTTCGATTGCAACTAATACCACTTAAAATGCCTTTAAAAAACCCGAAAGCTGGCTTTCGGGTTTTTTTATGCC
>CAYQRR010000138.1:0-6688 GCA_964419635.1 uncultured Chitinophaga sp.
TCTGCTGTTTTACTTTGAAAGCTAACTATTAATAAAATACAAATCTAAAGGCAGTATCTCTCGAAGAGGACTCTGCGGCAGAAAACACCCTCTTGTCCTCGTCTGAATAGCAGCATGCGTGGGAGGGACTTGTTATTTTACATCTTTATCGTAATATTGCAATATAATTATTTAAAAATGGGAGCGACCAAAACCGAGCATTTTACCGATAAGCAGAACGCCATTGCGACACTTATCAAAGCACTAGGACATCCGGCAAGGGTGGCCATTGTGGAGTATCTGATGAAAGTAGATAGCTGCATCTGTGGCGACATTGTGGAAGAATTGCCGCTTTCGCAACCAACCGTTTCGCAACATCTCAAAGAACTGAAAACGGCCGGGCTGATTAAAGGCAGCGTGGAGGGTAACACCATTTGCTATTGCATTGACGAAAAAGCTATTGGCAAGCTGCGCAATTATTTCGGTAACATTTCAAATAAATTAGAAAAGAAGAAAAACAATTGCTGCTAATTAAAATCAATCAAAATGAAACTTTCACAATTCAAACAACATCTTGACACGATTTCGACTCTCAACTTCGTGCAGCCCAACGGAACTTTTGTTCCAAGACACTTCCATATTACCGAGGCTGGTTTAACCACTAAACACTTTATTGACTGTGGCGGTGCTTTGCGCACCGAGAGGGTCATGAATTTTCAAGTGTGGGTGGCACAGGACTTTGATCACCGACTGGAGCCGGGCAAACTCAAAAAGATTATCGCTATTGCCGAAAAAAACTTTGGAAGCGAAGATTTGGAGATGGAAGTAGAATATCAGACCGAAACAATCGGTCGGTATGGCTTAGCATTTAAGGGCGAAAACTTTATGCTTATGGCAAAGCAAACCGATTGCCTGGCAAAGGACCACTGCGGTATTCCGCAAGACAAACTACCCACGCAATTAGCCGACCTGGCAACCACTAAATCCTGCTGCACTCCGGGGGGAGGTTGTTGCTAAATCTACGCCATGAAACGGATACTTGTTTTATGTACTGGCAACAGTTGCAGAAGTCAAATGGCGGAAGCTTATCTGCGGCACTTTGCCGGCAATAAGGCAGAAGTGTATAGTGCAGGTGTCGAAACGCATGGGTTAAATCCAGGCGCCATCGCCACTATGAAAGAGGACGGAATAGACATTTCGCATCATACCTCAAACAACATTGATGAATACGTCAAGATTGATTTTGACTTCGTAATCACCGTTTGCGACAGTGCTAAAGAACGCTGCCCTTACTTTCCGACTAAAGCCAAAAAATATCACCAAAACTTTCCCGACCCTGCTAAAGCAATAGGGACAGCGGAAGAGAGAGCGGAGCAGTTTCGCCAAGTGCGACAGCTGATTAAAAGTTACGCGCAACTGTTTATAGCCGACAACTTATAGCGACTTTTATTTTAGTTTTGGCAGCCCATGACAAAAGCCAAAAGAAAAGCCATTAAACTGCAGCTGGAAAACCTGCATCAAAACGGATATCACGTCTTTGTAACCGTGCAGGTAAACGGGCTGCGCTGCCGCTTTCTGGTAGACACGGGAGCGTCTAAAACGGTGGTAGACAAAACCTACGTAGAAAAAAAGTTTGGTAAGCAGATAGTGAAAACCATTCAGCAGCAAACCACGGGGCTGCACAGCACCACCCACGAGTCGTATACCGCCCGGCTGGCTACTCTTGGGCTGGGCACAGTGGTGATTAAAAACTGCACGCTGGCCGCCATTGATTTAAGTCACGTGAACGCCACTTATGCCTTGCTCAAAAAGAAAAAGATACAGGGCATCCTAGGCTCCGACCTTATGGTGCGCGAGCGCATGATTATTGATTACAGCACCCTCACTATTTCCTTTGCCTGAGCTATGGCCAATCATCCGTTCCAATCGCTGCTGCAAATGGTGCACGGTGCCGAAGACCCCGGCCGCCACAGCACCCGCACCCGCGAGCGCGACAAAGAAATAAGGAATGCCATGCTGGTGCTGGCAGCAGCGGTGATTCGCTGCGACAAAAACTTTACCTCCGACACCGAGCAATACATAGAGCGCTACTGGGAGCAGCACTGGGATACCTCCGCCCGGCAGGTGGGCCGGGTGGTGGCCGGGCATGTGGAAACCGGCACCGAGCCTTTTACTAAAATGGCCTGTTCGGTGCTCAAGCTGCTCATTACTTATCCCTCGGCCCTCAGTGTGTTGCACTTCTTGCTGGAGGTGGCTGCCGCTGATGATTTTGTGAATCCAAAGGAGCTGCGCTGTATTCATCGCATTGCCAAATATCTGGCCGTGAGCGAATCTGATTTTAAAGCCTTGCAGGAAGATTTTTTGAGCCGGAGCAATCCGTATGCGGTGCTTGGCCTCCACGAAGAAGCCGGCCCCGAGGAAGTGAAAGCTGCCTATCGCAAACTGACCTTGAAATATCACCCCGATAAACAAAGCCAGGCGGCCAATGCCGAGGCGCAGAAACAAAAGTTTATGGCTGTGCGCAGAGCTTATGAGCTGCTGCAAAAGCGACAGAGCTAAGCGGGCTTAAAACTCCGGCTCGCGGTCTTTGAGCGGAATAAAATTCATAACATAAGCGTCCTCGTGGTTCACGCGGGGGATGCTCTGCCTGGTATACTCCGGCATAGAATCAATGCTGAACGACAAAAACGGCAGCGGCACATTGTGCTTGCCCGCAAAGTTTTTGAGAAACAGATTTTGAAAAGGGTCGGTAGCCACAGCTACTTTGTTAAAGCCCAGCCGCTGTGCCAGGGCATAGCCGTATTCCACGTTCTCGGTGCTGTGCAGGGCTTCGGCTTCCACAAAGGTGTGCTCGGTAGGGATGCCCAGCGAGTCGGCTATCATTTTCATAATCTGCCCTTCCACAAAGGGGCTGTGCACCGCTGAGCCCGAAAAAATAATGTTGCGGGTTACTCCGGTTTCGTATAAGTGCTTGGCCCAAAGCATCCGCGCTTTCAGCAGCGGGTTCACCTTCAGGGTATCAAAGGGCAGCCCCGGCACTATCACCACATCATAGGGTCCATCGGCCACATTCTTTTGATATGCTTTGGTTACATGCAGGTTAATTAAACTGCAACGGCTGAAAACAAGCACCGAAGCGAGCGTTAACAGGGCCAGAAGGAATCGGTTCATAAAGGTGGTATTTAAAACAAAACGCTGCAAAGGCCACTTTGTTTTAAAGCCACCGGTTTATTCGGCCGCAGGCGTGGGTTTAAACCGGAAAAAGAAGTTGAGCCAGGCCAGGAGCAGCATCAGGGCGCTGGCTACAATAGGCAGGCGATAATCTACCGACACCATAAAGCCCGCCAGAATGGGCGGCACCGTAAAGGCAATGGAGGCAATGCTTTGTTGAATGCCCAATATTTCTCCCTGATTGCTGCGCGAGGCCATCTGCGACACCAAGTTGGTTTGGTTGGGCTGCGTGCTGCCCTGAAAAAAAGCAATAAAGGGGTTAATGAACAGCAGCATCCACCATTGGTCGGGCAGCAGAATGGCCAGCAGCGTGAGGCTCATGCCCAGCAGCGATACTTTGAGCACCTGGGACGAGTGGTAGCGGGCGGCCACCTGGCGCACAATCACGCCTTGCGTAAAGGCAATCCAAATGCCGATGTAGGCAAAGAACAACCCGATACTCTTTTCATCAAATTGAAATTTTTTGATGAGATACACCTGGTTAAACTGCATAAAGAAACTAAACCCGAAGGCCTGCAAAAAGACAGTGAGCAGTATCACGCGCATGTTTTTCATTCCAAAGGCCTTTTGCAGATTTCGGATACCGGCCAGCATGGTAATGCTTCCCGGAGCATCGGGCTTAAAGGTTTCGGGAAACTGCTGCCGCACATAGTATAGGTTCACCAGCGTAAGCAGGGCCGTAAACCAAAGCGGAGTGGAGTAATCGAACCAGCTCACCAGGCTGCTATCGGCCAGCAGCCCGCCAATAGCAGGGCCAAAAATAAAGCCCATGCCAAAGGCCATGCCTATTAATCCAAAGTTTTTGGCGCGCTCTTCGGGCTTGGATATATCGGCCAGTGCAGCCGACACAATGGAGATATTGCCCCCCATAAACCCCGGAATGGCCCGGGCCAGAAACAGCATCCAGAGTATCTGGTAGTGTATAGAAAGGGCAAAGAGCACATAGCCCACCAGGGTGCCCACCAGCGATATTTGCAAAATCTTCTTTCGGCCATATTTATCGGCCAGCGTGCCCAGTATGGGCGCCCCGAAAAACTGAAAGAAAGGAAAGGTGGCTGTCAAAAAACCATAGAAGATGCTGCGGGTGGCCTCGGTCATTTCGGCCGGCATCATGCCGTGTTTGTTTTCAATAATGAGCGGTGCAAAAACCGGAATAATGATGCCTACCCCCAGCAAGTCGATAAATACAGTAATGAAAACCGCCAGGGTGGGATTCAGTTTTTTCTTTTCAGCCATCAGGCGCGAAGAAAATAAAATAGCCCACTAGTCTTCTATGTTGTGGATGGCTTGCTGCAGCTCGCGGGCGGTGTTGGCATTGTGCTGCCGCAGCGCCAGTTGATGGCCTTGTGTATATACGCGGAGGGCTTCGGTGGACTGGCCTTTGTTTTCCAGCGCTAGTCCGTATTGGTAATAGGTGGGGAGATAAGCAGGGTGCTGCTCCAGGAGTGCGGCAAAGAGTTCTAAAGCCTTATCTGCCTGCTGCAGCGATAGATACTCCAGCGCCAGGGCATATTGCAAAAACGGATCGTTTGGCTTATCAGCAGCCATTTTTAAGAGGGTGTCCAGGCGGTTCATGCCGCAATAGTAGAAATATACGCGGGCACCGGCTTTTATTTGTTTACAACTATTGCGAAACAAAATGGGCTATCGGCTGTTTGGGATTTTGAAAGTTACTTGGCTTAAATATTTTCGCACGTCATTTTTAAAAACACACAAATGAAAATTCTAGTTCCAATAGCAAAAGTGCCCGACACTACCTCCAAAATTGCCTTCGCGGACAACAACACTAAGTTTGTTACCGATGGCGTTACTTTTATCATGAATCCTACCGATGAATGGTATGCACTGGTGCGCGCCTGCGAGCTGAAAGAGCAGCAAGGGGGCGAAGTAGTAGTGATACATGTAGGCGGTGCCGATTCGGAGCAGATTATCCGCAAAGCCCTGGCCATTGGTGCCGATAAGGCCGTGCGCGTAGATGCTGACCCCACGGATGCTTACTTTGTGGCCGCACAAATTGCCAATCACGCCAAAACCGAAAACTACGACCTGATTATAGCCGGTAAAGAAACCATCGACTATAACTCCTTTCAGGTGGGAGGCATGGTAGCCGAGTTTTTGGATTTGCCTTGCGTGGCGCTGGTACAAAAACTGGAAGTAGCCAATGGAGTAGCGACTCTGAAACGCGAAATTGAAGGCGGCACCGAAACCGTAGAAGTAAAATTGCCGATGGTCGTTTGCGCACAAAAAGAACTGGCCGAAGCGCGTATCCCAAACATGAAAGGTATCATGGGTGCCCGAACCAAACCTCTGGCAGTAGTGGCCGCCACAGCAGACGATAAGCTCACCACCATTGCATCGTATGCACTGCCGGATAAAGCCAAGCAGGTGAAACTGGTAGATAAAGACAATGTGGAGGAACTGGTAAGGTTACTGCACGAAGAAGCAAAGGCATTTTAATCTCCCTATTTTTTAAAACTATAATCAATCAAGCGCTATGTCAGTATTAACATTCGTAGAAATAAATGAGGGTAAAATCAAGAAAGCTTCTTTGGAGGCTGCCTACTATGGTTCCAAAACAGCCGAAGCCAATGGCTTGGCCAGCGTAGCGGTGGTATTGGGCGAAGCCGGTGCCGAGGAATTAGCTTCTTTGGGTCAGGTAGGGGTAAGCAAAGTATTGCACGCCTCCGATGCCCGTTTCAATCATTTCGATTCTAAAGCATACACCAAAGCAGTGGCCGAAGCAGTGAACGCTGCCGGTGCCACTTATGTGGTATTATCTTTCAACAACAACGGAAAACTGTTGGCTCCGCGCCTGAGTGTTCGTCTAAAGGCAGGTTATGTTCCGGGTGCTGTAGAGTTGCCTGCCAATGGTTTGTTCAAGAAGAACGTATTCTCCGGCAAAGCATCAGCTCAGTATCAAATCAATACTGAAAAGAAAATTGTAGCGGTGAATCCGAACTCTTTATCTCCGGTAAAGGGAGCCGGAACAGCCACCGTGGAAGCTTTTGCGCCTGCCGTTAGCGATGCCGATTTCTCTACCGTAGTAAAAGGACAAGATAAAATCACCGGTACGATTCCATTAACCGAAGCAGACCTGGTGGTATCCGCAGGCCGTGGCTTAAAAGGCCCTGAGAACTGGGGAATGATTGAAGAGTTGGCCGGATTGTTGGGAGCGGCTACAGCTTGTTCCCGCGCAGTGGCCGATGTAGATTGGCGTCCGCACCACGAGCACGTGGGACAAACCGGATTAACCATTCGCCCCAACTTATACATTGCCGTAGGTATTTCAGGGGCCATTCAGCACTTAGCGGGGGTCAACAGCTCCAAGGTAATTGTGGTTATCAATACCGATCCGGAAGCTCCGTTCTTCAAAGCCGCTGACTATGGTATAGTAGGCGATGCTTTTGAAGTAATGCCGAAGTTTAATGCAGCCGTTCGCAAGTTGAAAGCCGCTAACTAATAGCGAAACTACAGGAAT
>CAYQRR010000139.1:0-6666 GCA_964419635.1 uncultured Chitinophaga sp.
AAAATTTAAAAACAAAACTCAAAACATGAAAAAGTTATTTACGCTTTTTTGTCTGTTTGCTCTGGCGTTGACCATGAACGCACAGCAAAACTACAGAGCGGTTGATCCATCTGTAAAATTCAAAACCACTGTAGCTTCTGAGGTGTCAAAGCGTCCGCACACTGCTACCGACCGTGCAGCCAGCTATGATGTTCTGCTTGACTATGATGGAATAGATGAATTGTATGCAACAGATGCCGGTTATACTTATGCCCGCTTTATTTGGGATTTGAATAAAAGATGGCCTAATACAGAATTCGCTATGGACTATGCCGCTGTTTTCTACGACTCTTTGATGTATGCTGATGTGAATGGAGATATTACCTTCTTTCCTAAAGCTAAAACAACTGTAACGGTAGATAGTTTCGATGCATTCTTTATCCACGTAAACAACACCGGAACTCCAGATACACTGAAGTTTACTGTATTTAATACGGCTGCTGCTACACTGACCGGCACAGGTGCTGCTGAAGTGCTCAACACGCCTTCATTGTGGGATACTACAATCATTACCACCACAACAATTCCTTTGAACACTACTCAGTTCACTATTCTTACTTTCTATCCAAATATTACTTTGCCACAAGGTCAATCTTTTGGTTTAAGAGTTGACTTTACAGGTGATACTACACATACTTTCCAAGTGCTTGCCGGTTACAGAGACGAGTGCTCTGATGCTTGTCAGGCTGAATTCTCTTATGCAGGCCTGAACACAGGATACTACCTTAACTTGACCAGCGGAACAAATAACTTCTCTGGATACTCTGGTCCTCTGGGTCCTAACGCTGTTTTCTACGACTGCGATCAGAGCGGTGCTTTCACAGTTGGTGGATGCGAAAACTTCCCAATTCAAAACTTGGTATTCCCGGCTTATATCACTGCTAGCGTTGACTATGGTGTGGCAATTACTGCAGATTCACTTCGTGGTTGTCCTGGAGCCACTTTGACTTTGAATGCCAACGCGTTTGGTTCTTCTGCACTACCTTATACCTACAGCTGGAATACTACACAAGGCACCTTGACCAGCACTACAGATGCTGAAGTTGGTCTTATTATCGGCAACTCTAACGCTACTGTAACTGTAACCGTAACCGATGCCAACAATGCTACAACTACAGCTTCTGTTTTGGTTTCTTCAAGAGGTATCAATATCAGCATTACTAACCCTAACCCATTGACTATTAACTGCGGTTCTAACACCACTATTGCGACTCAAATCAGCGGAACTACAACTGGTAAAAACTATACCTGGAGCACTGGTGCCTCTGGAGCTAACACCGCTACACAATCTATCAATCAGCCCGGCAACTACAGCGTAACTGTTACCAACAATTCTGGTTGTTCAGCAACAGCTTCATTAGCTGTGCAATATCCGGGCGGTTTGACCAACAACGTTAACTTCAACCTGCCACCAAGCCCGGTTTGCCAAGGTGCAGCGCAAACTTTCAACAACACTTCTGCCAGAACTAATGGTTGGAGCTACCTTTGGACATTTGGTGATAATAACACTGGATTTTCTGAAGATGGCGTGAACACTTATGCAGCTGCCGGTTCTTACAGCGTAAAACTAGAGCAAGATAGCGCTGGTTGCAAATTCACTTCCCCTACCAAAACCATCACTGTTTTGCCAGCAACAAATGCTGCTTGCCTAAACAGTGTAAACGATATCACTTTCAGCAATGCTATCAGCATGGTTCCAAATCCAACTACCGGTAATGTAAACATTACTGTAAATGCAGTTGAAAACAACGTATCTGTTAAGTTGTATAACATTATTGGTTCTGAACTGAAATCATTCTCTACACAGGAAGTATCTTCTACTTTCACCCGTAGCTTTGATTACAGCGACCTGCCAAGTGGCGCATACCTGGTAAAAATCCAGAGCGGAACTAATACAGCTATTAAGCGTTTGACCATTCAATAAGCTTTTTGCTTCACATAAGAAAAAGCCCTCCCGTCACGGAGGGCTTTTTTTATTTAAATAGCACCAAATTATTTTTGGGAACTATTATGAGAAGAAATTCCTCCGGCACATTACTGCAACGGTTTGTAGAATACAATGCCGCTCATAGGTTAGCTTCCGCAAAGAAACCAACATTGCTCGCGGTAAGCGGAGGATTAGACTCTGTGGTAATGGCGTATCTCTTTAAATCTGCAGGTTTTCCATTTGCCGTAGCACATGCCAATTTTCAATTGCGTGGCGAGGAGTCAGATGCTGATGAAGCGTTTGTGAGAAGCTTGGCGAATCAATTTGGAGCAGCATTTTTTAGTGTACAGTTTAATACAGATACTTATAGGAATGAAAATTCGTTATCGCTTCAAGTAGCAGCCAGAAAACTCCGTTACGATTGGTTTGAAGAGATTTTAAAGACGTCACAATCATCCGAAATGCCATTGGTAAATATTGCTACTGCCCATCACCTAAACGATTCTATTGAAACTGTTTTATTGAATCTTACGCGTGGTACAGGAGTGCGAGGACTCATGGGTATTCCGGAGCGAAATGGCCACGTAATTAGACCATTATTGTTCGCTTCCAGAAGTGAGCTTGAAGATTATGCTCAACAGAATGGCATAGCCTACAGAGAAGACAGTTCTAATGCTACCGACAAATATGCTCGAAATAAGATTCGTCATCATGTGATTCCTGTGCTCAAGGAAATTAATCCCTCCCTGGAAAATACTTTAGCATCCAGTATTCAGATTTTTGCAGAGTTGGGGGAATTGTATGTGCGCAAACAGCGAATACTTCAACGTAATTTGTTTGTTGAAAAGCAAGGAGAGCTATTTATTCCCATACGAAAGTTAAAGAGCATTAATCACATAGCATCTGTCTTGTTTGATCGACTCAATGAATTTGGTTTTAGTGCCTCGCAGATTGCTGATTTACTATCTGCAATTGACTCACAACCCGGCATTCAATTTTATTCTACTACTCATCGAATCATTCGCGATAGGAAGTTTTTTATTGTAACGCCTATTTCGGGAGTACAGCCTTCCATAACTGTTATAGAGAAGTGTGTTGAGTTGGTTCAGGTAGGTAATCATTCATTTTCGTTCACCCTTTGCAGTGCGCAAGATGTAAAGGTGAAGCCGGCCAAGCAATTAGCATTTGTAGATGCTGCACTGGTCAGGTTTCCAATCGTAATCAGACCTTGGAAAGCAGGCGATTATTTTTACCCTTTTGGTATGAAAATGAAAAAGAAGAAACTGAAAAAGTTTTTTACCGATGAGAAGATTCCATTGCATGAAAAAGAAAATGCGTTAGTAATGGAATGCGATGGCAAAATAATTTGGGTGTGTGACCACAGGTTAGATGAGCGTTTTCGTGTAACGGATAAAACTAAGACCGTCCTGAAGATTGAACTTTCCTGAGTTTTTTTGTGCTTCTGTTTGTATAGTTATCAGATAGTACACTGATGTTGCCATCAACCTCTAAAATAGCTAAGTCTACTTCCTCAATCTCTTTCACAGATTCTTGTAGCTCTTGTATGGTAAATCCAACCGATTCTAAATTTCTTTCCAGCACTTTTCCTTTGTAAATGAGCATCACCTCTTTTCCCTGTATGATTTTAGCAAGTGAGGGAAACTTGCGAAGTAATAGTTTGAAGAGATAATTGATAACGAAGAGTCCGGTGGCTGCGGCCATGCCCCCGGCAAGAGTTGTATCTTCGCCCACCATTGCATTCTGAACACTGTTACTAATGAGTAAGATAAATACCAGATCAACTACAGAGAGTTGTGCCAACTCTTTTTTTCCAAAAAGTCGAATTGCCAGAATGATGAATAAATAAACAGCTATTGCTTTAGCTGCAACAATTAACAACGAGTTAAAGAATACAGGCATAGATTGCTAAGCAAAGTTTTTTAACCAATAATGGGTGCAGGCGACTCTCCATACTAACCCGGCTTTCGATATGTCTCCGGAGCGATAGTTATTGACCAGTTTTTTTAGTTCTTCTTTTTTCATCCAATCGAATCGGGTGTAATCTATATCGAGTAAAAAGCTAAGTGGGCCATTGAGCCACTTTACCTCACCGGGTGTTACGAAACCCTTCTTATCTTTCCTTTCGTAAACTTTTTGCGGCAGAACATCTTTCAGGCTTTCGCGCAGAATGTATTTTGTTTCAGCGCGCAGATTGATCTTATCTTCGCTATTTAGTGTGAATGCAAATTCAGCCAAATGATGGTTGAGAAATGGAACACGACTCTCCAGCGAAAAGGCCATGGAGTTTCGGTCCTCGTAATGGAGCAGCGGTTGCAAGGTGGTGCTAAAGAGAAGGTGATATAGAAAGTTATTGAACTTGTCGCTTGTTTTGGTCTCCAGGTTCAAATTGGATGCTGGCGCTAATAGATATCGATTGAGCTGCGACAACTCCAGATTATACATTCTTTTTTCAGTGCTGAACACACTTACCAGACTTTTAAGTAGAAAGTCTCTTCTGCGTTTTGTCGAAAAGTTTTCTCGTTCGCTTAGTGCATGAAGCAAGTTGTTCGCTTTCATCCATTGAAAAGTTGAAATGTGTTGACCTATAATGCGGTAGAACGAATGTAAATACCCACCAAGCATTTCATCACTTCCCTGTCCGTCTATAACTACGGTTACACCTTCGCTTTTAGCCAACTTCATGAGGAAATAATGCGATATGTAAGAAGATCCTAAAACAGGTGTATCCGCATGATACGCCATGTGATGAAAATGATCGGTAATTTCTTGTCCGGTAGGTGTGTAATAATACGGCACCAGGTTGGGATATTTACTCACTACCTCTTTTACGAATGGTCGCTCATCTACTCCATCTTCAAAGTAAACTGTAAATGATTTTAGTTTACTCTCCGTTAGTAGTTTGCTGTACATGCCTGAAATGGCGGATGAATCTAAACCACCGCTCAGGCAGGTGCCGTTAGGCACATCGCTGCGCGCATGTAGCTTTACAGAATCGCTAAAGAGAGCGTAAAACTTTTCTTTCTTCTCTTCAAATGAAAGTGCAGGCGCCAGCCTTGAAAAATTAATGTCCCAATATTTGTATTGTTGTATAGTTCCATTTTGCCACACCAGATTATGGGATGGTTCTAAGCTTTTTAGTGTTGCATAAAATGTTTCTTGTTGAAATCCGGTCCAGGCTATTTGCAATCCGCGATTTATTTGCTCACGGTTTATATCCGCACAGAAATGTGGTAATGTTTTTAGCGCTTTATATTCCGAACCAAAATAGAGATGTTGACCTCGTGTGTAGTAGTAAAAAGGCTTGATGCCAAACCGGTCGCGACTACAAAAGAGTTTTTTCTGAGCTTTATCCCATAGCGCAAATGCCCACATGCCCATGAATTGTTCAACACAATTTTCTCCCCAGTGCTTATAGGCTGCACAAAGCACTTCCGTATCGCCCTGAGTTCTGAAACTGTATCCTTTTTGTAGGAGAACTTGCCGAACTTCAATGTAGTTGTAAATCTCTCCATTAAAAGCCACTACTACATCTTCGTATTCGAATGGCTGATTAGCTTCATCGCTGAGGTCAATAATCTTCAGACGATTGTGACCCAGCGCAATGGGTCCATCAATGTAAACACTGGAATCTTCCGGACCCCTGTGCACAATCTGTTTCAGCATATCAAATGTCATCGTCCGCATGACATCTGTAGACAATTGGGAATCAATAAAACCGGCTATACCACACATGTGGAGCGAAAATAAAAAAGCGCGAAAGAAACCTTTCGCGCTTTTTTTATTCATAGAAACGATAAGTGTTTAATAGCCATCACCATCTATTAAATTACCCAAACCACCCAGTAAGCTGCCTTCTTCTTTTCGCCCTCCGGTTTGTGGTGCATATTGAATGATTCTGGAGGCTAAGCGCGAAATAGGCAACGTTTGCAGCCACACTTTCCCAGGACCACGCAACACAGCAAAAAAGAAGCCTTCGCCCCCAAATAGCGTATTGCGAACGCCACCAACCATCTGAATATCGAAATCTACATCTTTAGTATAAGCCACCACACATCCGGTATCAATATGTAGCACTTCGCCAGGCTGAAGTGATCTTTCAATGATGTGACCACCTGCATGTACAAATGCCAGACCATCACCCTCTAATTTTTGCATGATGAAACCCTCACCACCGAATAGGCCGGTGCCAAGTTTTTTCTGCCACTCAATACCAACACTTACGCCTTTTGCTGCACATAGAAAAGCATCCTTCTGGCAAACTATTTTTCCGCCCATATGCATTAAGTCCATGGGTATAATTTTGCCCGGATAGGGAGACGCAAATGCTACTCGTGCTTTACCACTTCCGCCATGCGTAAATGCTGTCATGAACAGGCTTTCTCCGGTGAGCAGCCTTTTGCCGGCATTTAAAATGGAGCCGAATATGCCTTGGTTCTGTTTACTACCATCGCCAAAAATTGTTTGCATTTGCACCGGCTGGTCCTTATACATAAAGGCTCCTGCTTCCGCTACCACGGTCTCTTGCGGGTCGAGTTCAATTTCGACACATTGCATTTCTTCGCCAAAAATACGGTAGTCAATTTCATGGTTTGTTCTCATGTTTGTTGTTTTGATTGTTGAGGATGGACGAAATTGTCCAACAGGATATTTTATGAATTCAAAAATTAATAATCGGATCG
>CAYQRR010000140.1:0-6651 GCA_964419635.1 uncultured Chitinophaga sp.
TTCATGTATCCATTCAACAAAAACGTCCAATCCTGCGTGTACTAAACAATGATGGTGTGGGATACTATATCAGCGAGGATTGCGAAAGGCTGCCCTTGCACCCTACCTTTACTCCGCATTTAGCGGTAGCCGTTGGAAGCGTGGAAACCGGACTTATTCAGCGTGATTCAGTAGTGCAGGCGCACCTATTCTTATTGATCAACGAAATTCGGAAAGATGATTTCCTGAACGCTTACATAGATCAAATAGACGTGCTGGCAAACGGAGAAATGGACTTACTGCCTAAAGGCACCCTGCACACCATCAAACTGGGCAGAGTAGATAACCAAATCAGTGATAAGCTGAGTAAGTTAAAAGTGTTCTATAAAGAAGGGTTAAACAAACTGGGCTGGGAAAAATACCGGACCATCAACTTAAAATATTCCAATCAGGTGGTTTGCGAAAAAAGAGAAACCACACAAACAATCGATTCTATTTCCACCAACTAATTACCAAACTATATCATAAAACTTTACACCATGGCAGTACCGCACACTCTTCAAAATCCCATTATCGTAGGACTAGATATTGGCACCACCAAAATTGCCTGTATTGTTGCCAAGCGCGACCAATACGGCAAGTTGACCATTCTGGGGGTTGGCAAAACCCCATCGCATGGCGTTATGCGAGGCGAGGTGGCCAATATTAAATTGACTACCGAAGCTATTACAGAGGCTGTAGCAGAAGCCAAACGTAAAAGTGGACATGATTTTACGAGCGTATATGTAGGTATTGCCGGCCAGCACATTTCCAGCAAGCAAGGACGCGATATATATACCCTTGCTAATCCGGATGAGGAAATTGAACGCGAGGATATTGTGCAGATGGTTAACAACATGAACCGCATTGCGGTGGAGCCGGGCGAAAGAATCATCAGCGTATTGCCCCAGGAGTTTTCCGTAGACAATCAAAGCGGAATATTAAATCCGGTGGGCATGTGCGGCAGCCGCCTGGAAGCCAATTTCCATGTAATTACCGGAAAGGTAACCGCAGCACAAAACATTAAAAAATGCGTGGAAAAAGCAGGCTTGAAAATGGCCGGTTTATTCCTGGAGCCATTGGCTTCTTCTACGGCCGTTCTGCTTCCGGATGAGTTGGAAGCCGGTGTAGTGTTGGTGGATATTGGCGGGGGCACCACCGATGTAGCCATCTTCAAGAACAAAATCATACGTCACACTGCGGTGATTCCATTTGCCGGAAACATTATTACCGAAGACATTATGGAGGGCTGCAAACTGCTCAAACCACAGGCCGAAAAACTGAAAACCAATTTCGGAAGTGCCTTGCCCAACGAAATGCATGAAAACGAAATTATTTCCATTCCGGGTATTGGAGGTCGCGACAGAAAAGAAATTTCGATGCGCACCCTGGCGCATATTGTGAACGCCCGCATGGAAGAGATTTTTGCGCAGGTTTATTTTGAAATAAAAAGCAGTGGATTTGCCAATTCCTTAAATGCCGGAATTGTAATCACCGGTGGAGGCTCGCAGCTCAAGCACTTAAAACAACTGGTGGAATATACCACCGGTGGTTTATCGGCCAGAATCGGATTCCCCACCGCTTACTTAAGCCGCGACAACAAGGAAGAAATGAAGCATCCGATGTTCAGCACCGGTCTTGGATTAGTGCTGGAAGGATACAAAGCGTATGATGATATGAAAGAAGAGCAGCGCAAAGATTTTTATCCGGAATTGTTTGTAGTAGTGGAGCCGGAGCAACCCTTAAAGGTGGAAATAGAAACGGTGGAAGAACCAGATGCCGGCCCGGTGGTATCGGAACTTATTCCTGAGCCGCAGCCTGAGTATGTAGCCCCTGTTAAACCGGAAAGAAAAAGCTTTTTGGGCAGCATGACCAGAACGTTCCAAAACTGGTTTGAAGACAAAGACGTGAATGGCGACTTTGAATAAAGCGCCTCTCCCTTTATCCGCAAACCCTGCAGGAACAAAAATTCTGCAGGGTTTTTTGTTCCTATAAAATATACCATTGCAAATACGTTTTCTTTGTGCGGAATGAAAGTGCAGTTGGCCTCCTATTTTACTTTACAATCGCGGATACTGAGCCTAACGGCCGTTATGGTATTCGCCTTGCTTACCCAGGCCGGGCTGGCGCAGTCTAACATTCGCTACCAAACCATTGCTTTACAAAAAGACACCCTGAAACTGGATAGCCTGAGTATAGTGCCCGGCACACTCGCCCTGAAGAAGGCAGACGGAACCCTTATTGACTCCAGCGACTTTCAGTTTTATGCTTTTCAATCGCTCCTGATCTGGAAAAAAAAACCGGCTCTTGATTCGCTCAAGGTGTTTTATAGAGTATACCCCTTTGCACTGGGGGGCGAATTTTACCACAAGAGCTTTGAAGCCTACCGGCAAAATTCACTCAACCAGTTAGCCAAACCCTTTATCTATAAACCGGTGGACGAGCCCGGGTTTTTCATCGACTTTGGAGGATTGGACTACAACGGTAGTTTTTCGCGAAGTGTGGGCTTTGGCACCAATCAGGATGTGGTGCTCAACTCCCTGTTTAACTTACAACTGAGCGGCATGCTGGGCAACGATGTGGAAGTATCAGCTGCCATTACCGACAATAACATCCCCATACAACCCGAGGGCAATACGCAGCAAATTCAGGAGTTCGACAAAATTTTTATTCAGATCAGGAAGGACCGCCAAAAGGTGATCGTGGGCGATTATGATTTATTCAACCCTGCGCGGGATTACTTTATGCGCTTCTCCAAAAAATATCAGGGAGCCAATTACACCGGAGCCTTTGATATAAAAAAGGCCGGCACCTTAAAAGTGGGCGCTGCTGGCGGAATCTCCCGTGGTAAGTTTTCGAGAAACACCCTGGTGGTATCCGAAGGAAACCAGGGACCTTATAAACTAACCGGCAGCAATGGCGAAACCTTTCTGGTGGTGTTGGCCAATACCGAAGAGGTATTTATCAATGGCGTGAAAATGGAACGCGGGGCCGACCGCGATTATGTGATTGACTACAACCTGGGCGAAATCACCTTTATGCCCCGCAGAATTATTACCAAAGACCTTCGGGTGCTGGTAGAATTTGAATACAGCGAACGAAACTACCTGCGCACCGCAGCCTTTTTAAATACCGAGTTGGAGAGCAAAGTAGCCGATGTGCATTTTAATATCTACAGCGAGCAGGACAGCAAAGGGCAAAATGTGCAGCAAGACTTAAATCAGGATAAAAAAACATTCCTCACCACCATTGGCGATAGCCTGCAAAATGCCTTTTACAGAGGCTGGGACAGCGTGGGCTTCGACCCCAACCGGGTGCTCTATGAGCGGAAGGACACCTCCGTTTTTCCCTTTACCTTCCCCGATATTTTTGTGTATTCCACCGACCCGGCAAAAGCAAAATATGCTGTCACCTTTTCGTTTGTGGGCGAGGGCAAAGGAAACTACCTGCCGGCTACCTCCACGGCCAACGGTCGCGTGTATCAGTGGGTTTTGCCCACCCTCGACTCGGTGAATCTGGTGGCTACCCCTGCGGGCAGCTATGAACCGGTGATACTGCTGGTGACGCCCAAATATCAGCAGCTTTACACACTGGGGGGCGAACTGCGCCCCGATAAAAACAATAGCATTATGGCCGAGGCCGCCATGAGTAATCTGGATTTAAACATGTTTTCGAAACAAAACCAGGAAGACAACATCGGCTTTGCCGCCAGGGCCGGATACAAAGGCCAGTTTGTAACCCGGCAAGATTCCACCCACCGGCACCGGCAGCAGTTAACGCTGGATTTGAATTACGAGTTTTTGCAAAACCGGTTCAACACTATTGAGCGCTACCGAAACATAGAGTTTGCCCGGGACTGGAACCTGGCCAATGCCCAAAAACGCTTTGATGAACACCTGGCCATAGCGAATATAAACTACCAGTGGGTGGGGCTTGGCCACCTGCTGTATCGTTTCAAAACCTTTGTGCAGCCGGGCAATTATCGTGGATTTGAAAATGGCCTGAATGGGGTCTTTTCCAAAAACGGATTTAATCTGAGTTTTCAGAACTCTTACCTCCACTCCACCTCTCCCACCCTGCAGTCCAACTACCTCCGCCCCAAGGCCGATTTCTACTACAGCAGCCCCCAAACCAAGGGTTGGAAAATAGGGGCCCTGTATGACCATGAAATAAACAGTATAAAAGACATCACCGGAGATTCGCTGACCCGAAACAGTTTTGTGTGGCAAAACTACAAGGTGTATGCCACCACGCCCGATACCGCCACCAACCGATTTAATATTGAATATGTGATGCGCTACGAACACCGGCCCGGCACGCAATCTTTCCGCGAGCCTTTTTTTGGGGCGCAGACCGTCAATTTTAGCGGGCAAATCAACTCGCTAAAAAACCAAACCCTGAATTTTAACCTCACCTACCGCCACGCCAAAGACAAGGACTCGCTCAACAGCCGCCAGCCCGAAAACTTTTATCTGGGCCGGATAGATTACAATTTTTCGCTCCTGAAAGGAACCATCCGCTCCACCACGCTCTACGAAATAAGCAGTGGCCGAGAGCAAAAAACACAGCTTAACTTTCAGCGCTCGCTCACCAACCAGGGCGAATACATCTGGCTGGGCGACCTCAACGAAAATGGCGTAAAAGACATCAACGAGTTTCAGCTCAAAGGCAGCCTGATTGATTCGGCCTCGTATCTCCGCGTGTTTGTGGTCACGCCCGAGTTTGTGGCCGTTAACACCACGCAGCTCAATCAGGTGCTGCAAATCAATCCGGCTGCCGTCTGGAAAACCAAAAAAGGCCTGCGCAAAGCGCTGAGTATGTTCAGCCTGCTGGCCAGTGTGCAGATTATTAAAAAAACCTATGCCGACCGCGACAAAAAAGTGGGCAATTATTTCAACCCCTTTCCGCTCCGCAGCGAGGCACAGCAACTGGTAGCCACCACCTTTAACAGCCGAAACTCGCTTTACTTCAACCGCCTCGACCCCAAATATGGCGCGCAGATAGATGTCAACTATGTAAAAAACCGAACCCTGCTCACCACCGGATTCGAAAACCGCCTGCTGCAATCGCAGGGCATCACCACCCGCTGGAACCTCATCAAAACCCTCAACCTGCAAACCGCCTACACCTACGGGCTGAAGGCCAACGAATCCGATTTTTTTAAAACCCTGCAATATCGCTTCACCTACCACGAGGTATATGCCGACATCAGCTACCAGTTTAAAACCACCCTGCGGCTGAGCACCCGCTACGATTTTGCCCTTAAGCGCAACCCCACCGATAGCGTGGGCGTGCAGCAAGCCCAAATACACAAAACCACCCTCAATGCCCGATTCAACCGCCTGGGCAAAACTTCGGTGGATGCCACTCTCTCCTATGCCTCTATCGCCTACCGCGATAAGGGCTACGTCAACGCCCAACTGGAGTTTGCCATGCTGGAGGGCCTGCGCAATGGCAACAACCTGGTGTGGACCCTCGCCTTTGAACAAAACCTGACTGCCAACATTCAACTGGCCATTACCTACGATGGCCGCATGACGGGCTTTACCCCGGGCCTCAAAGAATCCCTAAAACCCGTGCACACCGGACGGGCCGAAATAAGGGCCATCTTTTAAGCCTGTAGCCCAAAGCACTCGGGTAGTTTGTTGCATGTAAGGCCGAAAGCAAGGAGCGATAAACGATTAGCAATGAACAATATCCCTAAGTGATGCGGAGCGAAGCAGTTTGTGTTTTTTCGTACGGTTCCCCTCCCCTTCTCCTATCCGCTCCACACTGCCCAATGTCAACCGCCCACAAACTAACGGAACCCTATCCAAAGCTCCCAAAAGAAAAAGCCCTGTTTCCATGAATGAAAACAGGGCTTTTATGGGAGGTCGGAAGCGGATTTGAACCGCTGTACGAGCTTTTGCAGAGCTCTGCCTAACCGCTCGGCCATCCGACCATTTTAAAAGACGAGGCGCAAATGTAGGAGAGTTTTCAATTTCTCCTAATCGCTATGCTTCTAATTCTACCGATACCCTCTCCACGCTTCCTTTCAGAGGCGGATTGTGTTTGCTCACCCTTACCTTTAAGTGCTTCACTTGTTTAAAATCCTGCTGCAGATGCTGCAGGATACGCTGGCACACATGCTCAATTAATTTAGAATGAACCTCCATCTCGGTTTTGGCAATCCGGTATACCGCTTCGTAATTGATGGTCTTTTTTAAATCATCGGTTGCAGCGGCTTCGGTGGTATCCACCGTGATATAGATATCTACGGTATACTTTCCGCCAAGCACCTGCTCTTCTTTATAATATCCGTGATGTGCATAAAACTGCAAACCCTCCATGGCTATCAATCCCATACTTCAATTTTGAGCGAAAATAAATTCTCTGCTGAAATACTACTTTGTTTACAAGATAGAAGCTCAATCACTTCTATAATTTCAAAACTCTGATAGATTTGCGCTCCATTTTTTAAAACCAAAACGATGCAGAACCTCAAAGGTGTTATTAAGGCGTTTACAATCATTCTGATTTTTGCCTGTCTTCTTCAACTGTCATTTACATTTTTAGCCCGCTCGGTAGAATCCGATGCTTCGGCTTATGCGCAGAAAAAAGCCGGAACGGTTTCCAACACCCTTACCGGTGAAG
>CAYQRR010000141.1:0-6640 GCA_964419635.1 uncultured Chitinophaga sp.
CTAAGGATTACACCGTTGACAATACATAGGGTCTTCGGTCGTTTTATTGTTGGGAAATTTTTCTTCCCGGGTATATAAGCATCGCTTACAACGATAAACAGAATACAGAACACTTGCCGTGGCATATCCGCACCAATTACAGGGAAGCCCTGATACAACTTTAGTTATGCTAAAGCCCGGGAAACTACAAGCCGGACACACTGAATTTAGCTTGGAAACCAGATTTTCAGCTGCGCGATGAATAACCTTCATTCTGGAGGGATTATACATAGCACGCATGTCGCTTTCCACATACACCGAGCCAAAATCGACACGCATTTCTTTAAACACTTGAAGGAGTATTTGCCAATTGTTTATCCCCTTTTCCATGGGATGAAAAACAGATGGAGCAGTTCGTAAAATCAAAGCATGGGAAGGGAATAATACTTTGTTGGCAAATGATTTTAACTGCTCCTCTGTATTTACCTCTGCAGCGCTAAAATTGGTCTCCATACTAATTTCACGGACCACAACCTCTACCTTGTTCTTGCTATCTATGAATATCAACCATTCATCATCTGCTGCCATAAACGGAATTTCGGGATGTGGCCCAAAAGACCCTTCACTAGCCACTCCCATATCACATTGGTATTGATCCATAGCCAACAGACACTTTTTGCGTACGGTAGACACCGGATCATCCGCTCTGTCTATCTCGCCACTAAAAGTACCCAATGTATCTGTATCAAAATCACCGGGCAGGAAAGCACAGACACCTAAACCTGCTTCTAAAACAGGCTGCAATACAACTTCTTTGTTGTGCTTGGTAGCTATGACAAGCTTTCTGCCGTTAAACATGACTTAGAAAGAGGATGTGGAGGCTTGTCAAAATCAACTATTGGCCCTGCCCCAATGAGAATGCCGGAGTTCCATCAAAGGCATACAGGTTCTCCGTTTTTATGATGTCGATACCGCTGACTTCCGCTGCAGAAAGCAGTTGGATAATATCCTGCTTTGAAATGACCTGACCGGCTATTGGCTTAAAACGGCAGCGCCAGTGATCGGTACAAAATGTTTCGGGAAATCCGTCTGGATACACCTTAATGCCGCGGTTGGTAATCATACTCAACTGTACCGTTGGAGTGTTGATTTGTTTCACCATTTCTGCAAAGACATTCGGCTCGGTACCATTCCAATGCACAAACAAATCGACCCCTTGAAGTTCTTTCCGCTTGGCAGTTTTTCGTACATATTTAGGCAGATTAAGCGCTGTGTTGTTTTGGTATTGTACCGGTTTAAGTTGCGTAGGAATTTGCCCTAGATTTTTTATTACCGCTTCGGCAAACTCTTTGGTGCCCACCTTTTGTTTACTCACTCCTTCTTTGAAAATATCGTACGTATGAATACCGTCTTCAATTGTTTTCAGCCAGGCATTTTGGACTTTCTCGGCTACTGCTGTTTGGCCGATATGTGTAAGCATTTGAATAGCCCCCTGCAACAAACCCGAAGGATTGGCCATGTTCTGTCCGGCTCTTCGTGGAGCCGAACCATGTATGGCTTCAAACATGGCACACTCCTCTCCTATATTTGCAGAACCTGCCAGGCCTACCGAGCCTGCAATTTGAGCGGCCACATCACTAAGCACATCGCCATACAGGTTAGGCATTACTATTACATCAAAGGACTCAGGAGTATCGGCCATTTTAGCGGCACCTATATCTATAATCCAATGTTCATTTTCAATGGATGGGTATTCTTTAGCGATTTCATCAAAGACCTGGTGAAACAAACCATCTGTTTGCTTCATGATATTATCCTTTGTAAAGCAGGTTACTTTTTTGCGGCCATATTGTTTGGCATACTCAAAGGCGTATCGGATAATTTTTTCGCAACCGGGGCGGCTGATGAGTTTCAAACACTGCACCACCTCGTCTGTTTGCTGGTGTTCTATCCCTGCGTATAAATCTTCTTCGTTCTCTCGCACAATGACAATATCCATTTGCGGATGCTTGGTTTTAACGTAGGGATGAAGACTGATACAAGGGCGAATGTTCGCATACAATCCTAAAAATTTCCGCGTGGTCACATTCAGACTCTTATAACCGCCTCCTTGCGGTGTGGTGATGGGTGCTTTGAGAAATACTTTATTTCTTCGGATGATATCCCAGGCATCCTGTGCAATGCCGGATGTATTACCGGCCAGATATACCTTTTCGCCCACCTCAATTTCGTCTACCTCTACTTGTGCCCCTGCGGCCTGAATAATGGAAAGGGTAGCGTCCATGATTTCAGGACCTATTCCATCTCCTTTTGCTACTGTGATTCTAGTCATGGTATTTTGTTTTAGTGAGCGCAAGAATCGATAATTAAAACATTAAATATTATTTAATATTTAAATCTTTGCCATTAAATTAATTTATGAATTACACACTGCACCAACTCCGCATTTTCTTAAAAGTGGTACAAATTGGGAGTATCACCAAAGCGGCTGAAGACTTACACTTAACGCAACCGGCTGTATCCATACAACTAAAAAACTTTCAGGACCAGTTTGAAATTCCTTTGATAGAAGTGCTCAACAAAAAAATATTCGTCACCGATTTTGGGCGGGAGATTGCCGATGCTGCCGATAAAATACTGACCGAAGTACATGCCATTAATTACAAAATGCATGTGCACCGGGGACAAGTGACCGGCAAACTAAAACTATCGGTGGTATCTACAGGCAAGTATATCGCTCCGTTCTTTATTGCCGATTTCATCAAACAAAATCCCGGGGTGGAACTCCTGCTGGATGTAACCAACAAAGCACAAGTGCTCCAAAGTCTGGAGAAAAACGAAGTGGAATTTTCGTTGGTAAGCGTATTGCCTGAGCTCATGAACGTAGAAAAAGTAGAACTGATGCAGAATAAATTATTTGTAGTGGGAAACTGCGATGAAAAATTCACCCGAAAAACATATGACAAAAACATATTCGAAGACATTCCACTCATCTACCGGGAACCCGGCTCCGGCACACGTCATGTGATGGAGAAGTTTATTAAGAAAAATAATCTTCCGGTAAAAAAGAAAATGGAACTGACCAGCAATGAGGCCGTAAAACAAGCGGTAATTGCCGGACTGGGCTACTCCATTATGCCGGTGATTGGGATTAAAAATGAACTGGAGAACCGTCAGTTGCAGATTATTCCTGTCAAGGGGTTTCCCATCAAGTCTACCTGGTATCTAATCTGGCAGAAGAATAAAATTCACTCTATAGTGGCAGCTGCGTTTTTAAAATTTGTGCGGCAGGAAAAACAGAACATCATTCAAAATAAGTTTAACTGGATAGAAAAATACTAAGTAGCAATTAATCCAATACCAACCTCAGTCCTCCGTTTTGCTTGTGGTGGTCGGGCACATTCCGGTTGCGGGCTTTTGAATAACAGCGCTCCTCGCCACTGCGCCAGGAGCCACCGCGCGCTGCCCGGAAAATGGCTTTGGTAAGATTGCAAGGATTATCCTGTGTACTCTTTTTGTAATAAGCCGGATTCCAATAATCGCGGCAAAGCTCCCATACATTCCCGGCCATGTCATACAAGCCTAATTCGTTGGGCTTTTTCAAACCCACGCGGTGTGTACGCTCCTCGCCATTCTCTTTCATCCAGGCTACCTCCATTAAACTATCGCTACCCGGATACCGATAACCTTTGCTCCGTTTACCACCCAAAGCAGCATATTCCCATTCGGCCTCAGTAGGCAGGCGATACTTTTTGCCGGTCAATGAATTTAGTCTGGCCAGGAACGTATCTATTTCGGCCGGGCTTACTTCCTCTACCGGATAGTCCTCCCCGTTTTTAAAAAAAGAAGGATTACTCCCCATTACCTGCACCCAAAGTAGTTGCGTTACCTCATAGCGAGCAATAGAATAGCTGTGCAACTGCACGATATGCGCAGGTCTTTCGTTGGCAATACCCGTGGCGCTTCCCATCTCAAAACGCCCCCCTTCCACCCATACCATCTCCGGCTCGCTGAGGTTTTTTTGAGCAATAGCAGTCAAACAAAGAAGCGATAGACCGAGTAGAAATAAGTAGGTAGAAAAACGAAGTGACATGCCACAAATATGGTGAAATGAAAATGACTATCATTAATCCATGAAGCAAAAGTTGATGGGGCTGAGTGCCCTATTGTTGTGGGTTACCGGCTCCTTTGCCCAAACCTGGACAGACACCCTAGACCAATATGCCCGCGAAAAATATTTGCCCGCCCACCGGTATCAATGGCTGTGGACACATGCTGCCCTCCTGAGTACATTTGTGCAACAATACGATGCAGCCAAGGAGGAGCACAAGCCCCTCTATCTCCAATACATTAAAAAAGCCATGGATAGGAATATTGCCGTGGCCAACGGGCGAACGCCCAACGATGTGGCATCGGGTTTAGGTTTGGCTTTTCTATATCGTGTTACTAAAGAGGAGAAATACAAAGCCAAAGCCGAAAAGATTTACAGCGATTATTTAAAAACCAGACGCACCACAGACGGGGCCGTGTCGCATTTGCTGCTCTTTACCGAACTTTGGGACGATACGCTCTTTATGATCGGGGAGTTCTTACTGCATATGTACCGGGCCACTGGAGACGAAAAATATCTTGATGAATTTATGAAGCAGTTTCGCCTGCACCGCGAAAAGCTGCAGAACAAAGAAACGGGCTTGTGGTATCATGGCTGGGACAGCGACTCAAAAATGCACTGCACTTTTTGCAGCGAAATGCACTGGGCCGATAAAAGCACCCGTCAAAGCACCGAATGCTGGGGTCGCGGCAATGGCTGGATTATGGTCACCCTCTCCGATGCACTGGATATAGTGCCGCAGCGCCACCCTTACCGAAAAGAGTTGGGCAGCTATCTGCTGGAGATGATACAGCACCTGCCCGAATGGCAAGACGAAAAAACCGGACATTGGTATCAGCTGCCCGTGCATCACACCGACCCCGACAACTGGATAGAAAGCAGCGCCACTGCCATGTTTGCCTATGGCATACACGCGGCACTGCGCGAAGGACTGGTGAGCGATACCCGCTATAAACAAAGCGTGGAGCGCGCCTACACCGGATTGCGCCTGTATAGTATAATCCCCGAAGGAGAACGATACCTGACAACACAAAACGTGTGCACCGGCACCTGCATTGGTCATAAATCCTACTACTATAAACGTGCCTCCAAAAAGGGAAGCCCCTATGGCATTGGTATGTTTATCCGCTTTGGCAAGCGATATGAAATGGAGCAAGGGACGCATAAACCATAAAGGATTTCCTTGCTTTATTGGCTCTTTTTCCGGTTCCACTCCCCCCCCCCTTTATCAACCAATAGAAGTCTATCAATCGGGCACGGATGATGCGGTCTATAATGACCGAATGGGTATCCAAATCTCCTCTTCCGAGTGGGGGTCATTGTTCTTGTATTTAGCCCCCAGCCTTTCCACATGTGGCCGATGGTCCAGCGCAAAAGAGGAGCGCGGCAACCAGGTGTTATAGATGTATTGAAATATAGCGGGGTCGTTGGAAGCACCCTTGTAATGGAACACCGCATACCTTCCGCCCGGCAACAGAAAGGTTTCCAGACCAGCGGGTACTGTTTCATACTCCGAGACCTCCACCGCTGCCCAACGCTCAAATTCATTCTGCGGATTAAACCTACTGAAATACAGGGACGGATACACGGCCATGGAAACCAAATCGGCAGATACCCGATGAGGAATGGCCGACACCAGCGGCATAAAGCTGCGCCACAACTCGCCTATGCGATAATGGGTAAGGCTCATGGTGCTTCGCATGCCAATCAGTTTCTTTTCGGTGCCGGTTATTATTTGAGGATTCATCATAAAAAGGAGGAGGCTGTTTGTGAAAACTGTTTGCCGCTGCCCTACTGCGACACCGCCTTGAGCCCTATAAGCGAACCGATGAGTGTGCACAGAAAAAACAAGCGCATAAAAGTAGTGGGTTCTTTAAACACCAAAATACCCACCACCACGGTGCCCACAGCCCCAATGCCGGTCCACACGGCATAGGCCGTGCCCATCGGTATGGTTTGTATTGCTTTTACCAATAAGCTCATGCTGCCCGCCAGGGCCAGCAGGAAAGCCGCATACCAGCCATAGGCTGCTGCGCCTGCGGCCTCTTTGGCTTTTGCTAAACAGAAGGCAAAGGCGACTTCCAGTAATCCGGCAATTATTAAACTTATCCAGTTCATGCGTTTATGGTGTTTGGTTAATGGAAGATGGAAATAACAGGCAGTTGCACCGGTGCACCTCTCCTGCTGCTCGGCTAAGGTTTGTTTTCTTTGGCAGGGCTTTTGGCCAACAGCATGCCGCCCATCATAAGCAGCGCTGTGAGCAGAATCACCTGAATAATGAGTGATTGATTCACCAGCAAAATAGATTGGTCCGGCTCAATGGATAGAAACAACAGTATGGTGATTAAACCTCTGGGGGCAATAAACAACAAGGGCAAGAGCGGCAGGCGCGACAAGCGAAGCTGAACGATACGGACCGCCACAATTAAACCCACAATACCGGCAGCCCACACCAAGGTGTCTGCATTTAACACGGCCCGGGTATCAATCAAAAATCCGAAGAGCAGAAAGAACAAAGCCCGAATCAAAAAGGCGGCCTCTCCGCTTAGT
>CAYQRR010000142.1:0-5331 GCA_964419635.1 uncultured Chitinophaga sp.
CCAGCGACCAATCGCTCCTGCTTACCTGGAACGAAGTAGTGCCCTGGACCAACGATAGCTTTGCCATCTTCCGCCTCAATAAACTTACCGCGGTCTACGATTCTATTGGCATCACTACCGCCCGCACTTATACCGATGTGGGGTTGCTCAATGATTCTTTGTATTGCTATTTCGTAAAATCGTTCGGGCATTATGCTATAGCCGCGCTGCCCAGGCCGCTCCTCAACAAGAGCCAGAAAGATTGTGCCGTGCCTATCGACACAGTTCCCCCTTGCCCGCCCGTGTTGCGCGTGGCCAACGATTGCGAACAGTTCAATAACCAACCCTGGACAGCGGCTTCGTTTATCAACCACCTGCGCTGGTCGCTGCCCGATAGCACTTGTTCCGATGATGTGGCCGCCTATTACATCTATCGGGGCGATGCCGACCATTCGCTGGCCTTTGTAGACAGCATCAGCAGCAAAGCCGATTCTTCCTTTAATCATATCCTGAGCGATAATTTGTCGGGCTGCTATGCGGTAACCGCAGTGGATAGAATCGGCAACGAAAGTGCTTTCAGCAATGTGTTCTGCATCGACAATTGTCCGTATTACATCCTGCCCAATACCTTTACGCCCAATGGCGATGGTGCCAACGAAATTTTTCATCCGTTTAAGCCCTATCGTTTTGTTCCCAAAATTGAAATGCGCATCTACAATCGCTGGGGCGAAGAGGTGTTCCGCACCGAAGACCCCGAAATAGGCTGGGATGGCAAAGACCAAAAGTCGGGCAAGCCGGTGAGCGATGGGGTGTATTTGTATGCCGGTTTTTATTACGAGCAGCGCTTAGGCGGGCTGATCAAAAAGCCGCTGAGTGGCGAAAAGAAGGGCGGAGGAATGATACATTTAATCAGAAGCAAATAGATGTTTACAGGCATTATTGAAGACATGGGGCGCATTGTGTCGCTGGAGCAAGAGGCCGGTAACCTTCACCTGACGGTGGCGTCCGCTATATCAGCGGAACTAAAGATTGACCAGAGCGTAGCCCACAATGGAGTCTGCCTCACGGTGGTGGGTTTGCAGAGCCACACACATACTGTTACCGCCATTGCCGAAACCCTGAGCAAAACCAACCTGGGCAGTTTGCAAGTAAACGATCAGGTGAATCTGGAGCGCTGCACCCGGGTGGGCGACCGGCTCGATGGCCACATTGTGCAAGGCCATGTAGACCAAACCGGCACTTGCGTATCGGTGGTGGAGCAGAATGGCAGTTGGCTCTTTACGTTTCGGTATAGCCCCGGCCCCAGTCAGGTAGTGGTGGAAAAAGGCTCGGTGTGCATCAACGGCATTTCGCTAACGGCTTTCAATGCCCGGGATAATTTGTTTTCGGTAGCCATTATTCCCTACACCTGGCAGCATACCAATATGCAGCACCTTCGCGCGGGCGATGTAGTGAATCTGGAGTTTGATATCATTGGCAAATACGTAGCCCGCATGATGGGCTTTGCCTCTTAGTGCGGAAAGAGTGTGTTGGCCTCGCGCAGGCTCTCTTCAAAACTCGGTATGCTGAAGGCCGGGCCTAACTGCTCCGCAGAAAAATAGTTAATCAGATTTTCGGTAGCCATATTACCAATCAATTCATCTTTGGCCATGGGGCATCCACCGTAGCCTTTGATAGCGGCATCAAATCTGCGGCAGCCATTTTGGTAGGCGGCATCTACTTTTACTTTCCAGTTGTGTGGTGCGGTGTGCAGGTGTGCGCCAATTTCTAAATCTGGAAAAGCCGGAATCAGCGAGGAGAACAAATAGCGGATGGTATCGGGCAGGGCCACGCCCACGGTGTCGCTGAGCATAAAGAGGCGGATGCCCAGGCCCTTCAATTCGCTGATCCAATGGCTCACAATCTCCGGATTATACGGGTCGCCATAGGGGTTGCCAAAACCCATGCTGATGTAAAGGATAAGCTCTTTATTGTTTTGCGTGCAGAGTTCCTGAATGCGTTTCACCCGCTCCACACTCTGGGCAATAGTTGAGTTGGCATTTCTGCGCTGAAAAGTTTCGGAAATTGAAAACGGAAATCCGAGATAATGAATGTTGGGGTGTTTGCAGGCTTCCACTGCGCCCCGCTCATTGGCAATAATGGCAATGAGTTGGGTGGATATTCCATCCAGTTGCAGCCCCTCTAAGACCTGAGCAGTGTCGGCCATTTGGGGAATTACTTCCTTGCTCACAAAACTGCCGAAATCAATAGCATGGTATCCCACTTTCAACAGCTTATTGATGTAAGCAATCTTCCGTTCGGTGGGGATGAACTCGCGCAGGCCCTGCATGGCATCGCGCGGACATTCAATGATTTTTACTTCGGAACTGTTCACGGTTCAAACCTAAAAGAAAATTTTATCCTGCTTAAAATTTTGTCCGCGTTCATCCGTTGCTCTTTTATATTCGAAACTTTTTAAACACAGCACGTAAACAACTTCCAAAGCAGCCTTATGAAAAATGTTCCGGTTTTATTAAAGTGGCAGATACTGAGAACCCGTTTATATCTTGACCGGCTGCGGGCAAAAAATTTCGTTTTTCCGCTCATTGTTTTTGTCTTGACTACCACCGGCCTGCTGGTGTATTATAATCTCTTTCAATACTCCGGATTGTGGCAGGAGTGGAACATTGCTTCGGGCAATGCCTTTCACTTTTGTGAAGCCAACCGCATGGATAGCCTCATTCGTCAACCCTCTAATACCTGGAGTAATCTTGGTTTTTTTATGGTGGGTCTTTTTACACTCACGCTCGGCATTCAGGATTTAAAATACTCGCAGCGCAAAGAGAGCGATAATTTTTTGGTGCGCTATCCCATCTTCTCCATCCTCTTTGGTTTATCTGCTATTTACGTGTTTATCGGCAGTTTATTTTATCATTCCTCGCTCACCTCTTTTTTCCAAAAGATGGATCAGGCCGGAATGTATTCACTGGTTATCATGGTCATTACCTTTAACATCTACAAGATATTTCCGCTTATCCGCATCAAGGGCGAATGGAAAAGTTCGCATGCTTTATTAGTGGCCTTTGCCATGGGGATGAACTATCTGATACTAACCACCATGGTTAAATTCAATATCAATATACTTTTCCCTGCTCTGGTGATTGTGGCTTTTCTCACCAGTGTATATTACCTGCTCTTTGTGAGCCGCGAACATTACTTTACCAAATACCTTTGGGCTTCGTTTGTCATTCTGGTGATGTCTGCCATCATTTGGATATTAGACAGAACCAATACCGTTTGCAGCCCCGAGAGTATCTTTCAGGGCCATGCCTTATGGCATATTATGAATGCTGCCAGCATCCTTTTTATCTATATGTATTACCGCTCCGGTGTAGTGCCTGTCCAAAAAACGCTGGAGTGGAGAGAGGAGCGCAGAAAAAGAAGACGCGGGGAATTATAGTATTGGCTCGTAATCTTCTTTTCTTTGTCGGCAGATGATACTTCTGAGTAATCGTAACACCGGCAATCCCTATATCAACCTGGCCATCGAAGAGTTTGTAGTCCGTCATCCGGATTTCGGCACCGAAGATTTTTTACTGCTTTACATCAACGAGCCTGCGGTGGTGCTGGGCAAAAATCAGAGTGTTTACAAAGAAGTGAATTTCGAGGCTTTAAAATCAGGAGCCATTCACGTGTGCCGCAGAATATCGGGCGGTGGAACGGTGTATCACGATGCCGGCAATATCAGTTTTGCTTTTTTTTCGCCCTTTGCTGAGCACAAGGTGAACAACTATCGTTACTTCAACCGACCGGTGGTGGAGGCGCTGCAAAAGCTGGGCGTGCCAGCCGAAATGGATAGCCGAAACAACATTCTTTGTGCCGGCAAAAAGATTTCGGGCAATGCACAGTTTACCAATAGAAAAGTAATACTCAGCCACGGCACTTTGTTGTTTAACACCCAACTGAATCTGCTGCGCCAAGCACTGGCCATCAACCCATTTCGGGTAGAATCCAAAGCTGTGAGCTCGGTGCGCAGTGAGGTAATGAATTTGCACACTGTATTGCCTGATTTGGGCGAGGCACAGCAGCTTTTAGATTATCTGATAACCGAACTGAAGCCGGCCTCCACTTACGCTTTCAGCGAGGAGCAATGGGCGCAAATAAACCGGAGTGCTGACGAAAAGTTTAAGTCAGCCGATTGGGTTTATGGCCGCAGTCCGCTCACCACCATTCATAAAAAGGAAGGGGACATTACCGTAGAGGAGGGGCGCATTGCTTCCATTACATGGGATGGGCTTGATCTTCAATTCCTGATTGGTACGTATTACCACTATGCCGCTTTGCAAACCGCTATCGCCCACTTGGGCCTGGCCGACAAAGAGAAATTGCTGGCGCGCTTGTTCTAACGCTTACGGAAACTCGTAGCCAATATCCTTGCGATAATATTTGCCTTCAAAGTGTATCTTTTCAATGGCTTGGTTGGAAGCTGATACGGCCTCCTGAATATTTTCTCCGTAAGAAGTAACGGCCAACACTCGTCCGCCATTGGTGAGCACTTTATCGCCCGCTTGCTTAGTGCCGGCATGAAACACAATAGTCTGCCCCCCGGCTGTTTCCAGTCCCTGAATCTCCAACCCTTTGGCATACTCGCCCGGGTATCCTCCCGAAGCCACAATAACGGTGGCAGCAGCACGGCTGTCGGTCACTATATCTTCGTCAGCCAGTGATTCGTTGCCGGTGGCTATCAGATGTTGCAATAAGTCGCTCTTGATTCGCGGGAACACAATTTCCGTTTCAGGGTCACCCATGCGGCAGTTATATTCTATCACATAAGGTTGCTCCCCTACCAGCATAAGGCCGATGTAAATAAATCCTTTATAAACCATCCGGTCGTCTTTCAAGCCCTGAATGGTAGGGCGGATGATGGTTTTTTCCACCGTGTTTAATAGTGCCTCCGATACAAAAGGCACTGGAGAAATGCAGCCCATGCCACCGGTGTTTAGCCCGGTATCGCCTTCGCCAATGCGTTTGTAGTCTTTGGCATGTGGCAATATTTTGTAGCTCTTGCCATCGGTGAGCACAAAGATGGAGAACTCTATTCCTTTTAAAAATTCTTCAATCACGACTTTGTCGCTGGCCTTGCCAAATTTGTTTTGTTCCAGCATGGCGCGCAGTTCATTTTTGGCTTCTTCATGGCTTTCGCAAATCAACACGCCTTTGCCGGCTGCCAGTCCATCTGCTTTTAAAACGATGGGCGGTGTTTGTTCATCTATAAAATCAAAGCCTTCTTCGAGGGTAGCCTGAGTAAACTCCTGATAGGAAGCGGTGGGTATGCCGTGCTTCATCATAAACTGTTTCGAGAAGGCCTTACTT
>CAYQRR010000142.1:5341-6634 GCA_964419635.1 uncultured Chitinophaga sp.
GCAGGGCTCCGTTTTTAGAGGGGCCTATCACCGGTATGTGACGGAAATGGTCGCTGCCGGTAAAGAAATCATAAATGCCATTTACCAGCGGTTCTTCGGGACCCACTACCAGCAATTCTATCCCCTGCTGCAAACAAAATTGGCCAATGGCTTCAAAATCATTTACACCGATATGCGATACATTTTCGCCATGCTGGGCGGTGCCGGCATTGCCGGGCAGTATAAATAGCTTTTCGCACAGGGGCGATTGGGTAATTTTCCAGGCAAATGCATGTTCGCGACCTCCGGAGCCGAGTAATAAAATTTTCATCAGAGTTAATCGTTGCTGTAAGTTATAGAAAGGTTTTTAGGCCGTATGATTCCCGCACAATCATGAATCTTTACATCCAAATCACCAAACTTTAAACATTAAAAATTAAACTCGCGTTTACACCTCAAAATCAGCAATTATGTATCAGGTAGGCACCGGGAAAGGCGACATCACAGCGTTTGTAAAAGGCGTAGGAATGTTGGGCTATGGAATTTATTACAACACCATGGAAAGCGTGGAAACACCACTGACGGCACGGGCCTATATTTTTATGGATGAGACGAGGGAGAAGAAAATCTGCTTTGTGAATTGCGAAATTGGTTTTATCACTATCGCTATCAAGAAAGGGGTACTGAAAGATTTGGAGCGCAAACATCCTGAATACAGGTACGATGAGGATAATCTGATGCTGACCGCACAGCACACGCACAGCGGACCGAGTGGTTTTTCTTATTACGGATTATACAATATCAGCACACCGGGTTTTAGTATGGAAGTGTACCGAATGGTGGTGGATGGTATTGTGGCCTCCATAGTAGCGGCAGAAAAAAATATCCAACCGGCTAAGCTGACTATGGGCGCTTCCACTTTTGAGCCCGATAAAGAAGTAGCCTATAACCGCAGCCTGGATGCGTATAACAAAAATCCGGAGGTGAAGCAGAAGGTTAAATTTGAGGAAAGGCATCTGGCACTCGATAGAGAAATGACTTTGCTAAGTATAGAGGGCATTGATGGTAAACCTATTGGGAGCATCAACTGGTTTGGAGTGCATACCACCAGCTTGCCGAATACCAACCACAAAGTGTGTTATGATAACAAAGGCTATGCTTCAGCTTTTTTGGAGGAGCATTTTGCCGCATTAGGTCATTCGGATTATCTGGCCTCATTTGCCCAGGGCACAGCCGGAGATGTAACCCCCCGGATGAAATACAATCCGATTTATCCTTTTCAGCGCGGGCAGTGGGAAGGGAAGTTTCCTAACG
>CAYQRR010000143.1:0-6625 GCA_964419635.1 uncultured Chitinophaga sp.
CTCTAACCAACTGAGCTATAGCCACCAAATGAGGGCGCAAACTTATTTGATTTTACCACACAAGCAAAAGTATGCTCTCTAAATTTACAAATAAAAACACCGCAGCGTGTGCTGCGGTGTTTTTATTTGTAATTGCTATTTGGGAGGTTCTGCTGCCGGTGTTTCTTCTTGCGGTGCCGGTGTTTCCTCCGGTTTTACCTCGGGTGTAGGTTCTGCTGCCGGTTCTTCTTTCGGCTTATCGCGACCCGGAGGCGGACCCGAGAGTATTTGTTGCCCGCTTTGACGCATCTGCTCAATTCCATCTATTTCCTCCTGTCGCTCCAATTGCTCTTTTACATCCGGTGGAAGAGGGGCATCAAAGAAGGAATCGACCATCATAGATGGGGGTAAAAAGCTGCTGTCGCTTTCAATAAACGCACTATCGCCAGGTATCGGAATATCCAACTTGGGTTCAAAACGAGGTCGAACAATTCCATTGGCGCGGTCTTTCATGTAGTCAACAAAGTCCGCTTTATTTAAACTGGAACCCAGTGTGTACAGATAAAAGCGATCATTATCGCCTTTAATTCTTCTCTTCTCCGGAGGGGTGGAACCTATCATGGTATTGATATCGTCATAGGAAGAAAGTATGCCCAGCGTGCCGGGGCGATACTCAAAATACACCCAATCGTTGGTTCCTGTTTTCAAATAAATGGTAAATAAGTCTGCTCCCCCTTTGTACTGAAATTCAATATATCCTTCCAATTTTTTATTAATCACCTTTTTGCCCACCATAGCCAGGCCAATCTTACCTACGCTGCGCAAAGACACATCAGTACTATCATACACAAAATTGATGTCGCTGAATACCAGATTATGAAACAGATTTTCGGGACGCTTGTTGAATACCGGATTTTTATCAAACTCTTCCAGCATCTTCTTATCCTTTTTCTCATCGCTCAACTCATAAATCGCCTTTTTCTGTTTTTCGTTTTCGTAGCCGATATCGTTTAGGTCTACATTGTCGCCTGCCATATAAAACTCCAAGCGTTCCTGCACCTTCGGGTCCATTTTTACATCTAATCCAAAGGTGAAGTTGTATTTATAAATACTGCTATCTAACTTAACATCGGCACTACCCACGGTCATTGATTTAATTATACCAAAGTTGGTACCTAAGCGGAATCGGCCTTCTGCTTTAATGGTTCCTTTTTTATCGTCATATTTTAAGAGATTACCGGTGATGGCATTCTCCTTTATCTTTTTCTCGGCACCAAACAAATAGAGACCGTTGGCATCTTGCGTTACTATTCCTTTTGCTTTAAATAGAGACACATCAGTAGCCTCCTGCAGTGGATTCATGACGGTAGAATACATATTGGCAATTCCTTCGGTTGGGTTGATATGAATACCCACCGCAAGGAGATTTCCATCGCTGTTTTTTACGGTATCAAACTTCAACTCCAGTTTTGCCGGATCTACATCTTGTTTGATATTAAAATTGGAAGTAGTTACAGCCTGATTTTTTAAGTCAAGTTTTGCAAAACCATTAAAATTCAATAATGGATTGAGTGACTTAAGCGAAACGCTTCCCTGAAAGTAAACATCCGGATAAATCTGAAATTTCTTGGCCTCGTCTAAATCCGCATTTGCATACAAGCTCCAGGATTCAGTTTTGTTCTTGCCTTTACCCACCGGCTGTTTCTTACAACCAATATCGGTAAAGTTGATTACCTCTTTCAAAGATTTGGTCGTGTAGTGATAGTTCCCCACGGCCTTCAACTCCTGTTTGCTATATATGTCTACAGTAGCGCCATCTATACGGTGATAATTTTTAAGGGTGTCTGCTTTAATAACGGCATTCCTAAGCTGACGCATTTTTGCTTCTTCTTCAATAATCACCACGCCACTATCCGGCAACACTGCTGCATCAGCCACCCGTATTTCAGGCACCTGCTCTATGCGCAAAATAGAAGTGATAAGACTATACGTAGCACGCTTACCTAGAAAGCGTAATCCTTTCTGGTCGGGTCGGGTAGATGTAAAATATTCACCCGGGCCTTGAGGAGGGGCTTTGAAGTCCAGAATTTTTTCGTCCATAAACCATTTAAATTCGTTGATGGCCGTGTTATATTGATTGTAGGAGAAATCGGTAGGAATGCCTTTCTGGTTGGAGACGAAGTCGCCTATGCGCGTTTTAAAGTCTACTTTTGCATTTACGTTGGGCGTTTTGAAAGTAACCTTGTCGCCCGTAGATTTAATATTAAGTGCAGAGGTATCGGCACTCAGGTTCATAGTTTGAAAGGAGAAATCGCGCGATTCTAACGTAGCCTCATCCCAATCGAGCAACCCATTGCCACGAAGTCCTTTACCGGTAAGCAAAAGGCTCCCCTTAAAAGTGGTGAACCCATCATCGTACATCGAGAAGGCCTCTTCCTTTTTATTCGGGATAATCTCCATGCTATCAGCTTTAGGCCTCCAGCGAATGTGCTCATTAAACCCTTTTACTGCCGGGGTTTTTACGCCTTCAAATGTTTTTGCGATGGTAAAGCTATCCGTATTCGCAATCAGTGAATCGGGATACAACTTTACGTCATGTGTTTCAAAATCGGATGTAGAGTGTGTCACTCGTCCATCACCTTGCAGTCCGTTATAGTTCAATTCAAATTTGCCGTAATACTTTCCTTTCCCCTTATAAAGATCGTATCCATCTTTTGGTGTTTCCGATTTGAACCCAAGCGAACCGTCCTTCTGTATTTTCACACTGTCTCTTATATCCTGAAATATTCCACCCGAAGCGAGCTTCCCTTTTAGGTTAATGATATCACCGCTAAAGTTATTGAGACTATCTAAGCGAAAAGGGTCCAATTCAAAGAAGAAATCTTTTCGGTTATAAGAACCTTTGGCTACTGCCGGGTCATCATAGTAGATGTAGGCTTTTTCACGGCTATAGAGTCGAGGAAATTGAGGCAATTTGGTTCGTCCGCTCTTGTTAATGGGCGCATCTATCTCCAATAAACCTTTCATGTTTTCAATCTTGGATTTCAGCGGAATCAAAATTGGCTCACCATAAGAATCTACCTTGTTGCTATCCTGCACATTGATGCGCATCGTATCCACTTGCGTAAGGTCAGTGGTAAACGGAGCATATTGAAATTTGAATTTTTTTCCATACAAGTCCATTCTTCCGGCATAGACCAAACCATCAAACTCCATGTTACGATCTTTCTGTAAACTGATGGCTCCCTCTTTTGGTCTAAAATACACGTATGCCGTATCACTGATGGGAATTTCAAAGGTGCCTTTCAGGTCAATATTACTGCTCTTGAGGTCGATGTAGTCGTTTCCTGCTTTGGGGGCCGATTTTATTTTAATTACATCATAGTCTATATTTTTATCATTAGCCAACACATAATTCAAAATTTTGTCGCGCACAGTTACCACTCCCGTCACTTCGTTGTAAAGGATAAACCCATTTTCTACTAATTCGTAAAAAATGGAGCGAGCTTCCGTTTCGGTCAATTTGGGGTCAAATGCCCGAGCTACTTCTGTGGCGTTTATATCGCGTGAGCCATTCTTTTCATACAACTTTTTAAGAATAGAAAGCGGCTCATAAGAACCAAAACCCTGAATTTTTCGGATAAGGTCTTTCTGAAAGTAATTGACCGATTCAAATACGCCCGGCTTTTGGCCCGCCCCTTGCAAGATTTTTAAATTGAGGACCGATGAATCTAGGTTCCAGAAAATGGCATCTGTCTGAAACTCATGATTGTGATAAGAATCGGCAAATTTTGCTTTCCCCATTCCAGTTTCGCCACGCAAGAGTCGTATTTCGCGTTTCTGAATTTTATAGACCACATTTAACTGTGGATGGTAAATGGAGTCAGTACCGAAATAAATAGCAACTTCTGATTTATCGGCCCCCAACTCCTCTCCTTTTTTCATGGATATGGAATACGACTTTGCCGAAAGCACTTTTGTTTTGCCATCGCGCGCATAAAAGTCAAGCCGAGCTTTTTCGTCACCGGCACCATAGCCCAACACTTTTCCGCCATTCATACTAAATCCACCGTAATAAGTCACATTGGGAGCAATGTCCTTTACAGCAATATTTTGGTCAAAGCTTTCGAAGCGCGGATAGCTAATATTGCCCGAATCGGCACCAGACACCATCTTATCCAGCAGTTTGCCCTGCACTGGAGTTTTAAAATAATCGGCATGATAAAAAGTAACCGTATCCACGGTATAGTTGAAATTAGAAACATTTACAGCATACGCCTTGAAGGTGCAGTATACTTTAGCAGGGTCTAAATCACCTCGTTTCCAATCCACTTTTCCGCTTTTACCTTCCCAGCGCGTTTCGAGCGGATAATACTCACCGGCCGTTTGAAAAATTTTAATGGAATCGCCACGAGCGGCACCGGTAAGCGTAGTAACCGGAAAGGTGACACGCGGGCGGCCATTATTGTAATCCATTTTATACTCTTTGGTGTCTACACGCCATGTTTTGGCTTGAGTCATATTCAACGCACCGTGCAAAAACAAAGCCTCTGAAAAATCCATAAGTTTGAGAAACCCGGTATTGTCCCCTTTTTTTTGGTTGTAAGTTATGTCGTCTACAAAATCGCTCCACTCGGTAAACTTGGAATCTGACAAACCTGTTTTGGCCGCATACATCACGTTTTGTAAATACGGATTGTAGTGTGTGTAGGCGCTCATCTGCCTTCCCGACATTTCGTTGCAGGTAACAGCCATCCGCTCAAACCAGGTGGCAGGAATCTTTCCATCCTTCACCATTTTTTCGAACTCGTTGGCTGTATTAACGGTCTGCTCCATTTTATTGGCCGTCATGAAACTCGACAACTCTTTCACAAATCGCTCTTTCTCTTTGGAAAAAGTAACGGCCAACTGCGCCTTTGCTAGCAAAGCGAAACACAGCAAACAAAATAGCATCTGAATTTTCTTCATTCTGTCTTGATTTAGAAGGGGAACTGACTTCCCCCAACAATAGTATACGGAAATTAAAAATGCGTGAATGATATTGCTAACCATCCGTTTAATTCTGTAGTCTTTTTAACAGCGAGTTGGTGCTTAGCTGCTTCATTTTTTACGACCCACTCATCGGCTTGTAAAATGCCGCTGACAATAAGCAGCCCATTCGGATTCATCAACTTAGCCCAACTACCTATGCTGTTCAATATCACATGACGATTAATATTAGCCAGAATGATATCGTAAAGTTCAGTGAATACCAATGTTTCATCGCCATGCACACACTTGATTTTATTACATGTATTGCGTGCTGCATTTTCTAGGCAGTTTTCGTAGGCCCACAATTCGTTATCAACAGCCAATACCTCAGAGGCACCCAGCTTTTCGGCCAGAATGGATAATACACCGGTTCCGCTACCAAAATCCAGAACCGATTTATGCTCAAAATTTTCATCCAGCATCATTCCAATTACAGCTGCAGTAGTAGCGTGATGGCCCGTACCAAAACTCATTTTAGGTTCAATTACCAAATCAAACTCACTTGCCTGTGGTGTATGAAAAGGGGCACGAACACCTACTCTGCCGGCAATTAGCACGGGCTCAAAGTTCTTTTCCCATTCTTCGTTCCAATTTTTTTCCGGCAGCATTTCGCTTGAAAAAAGGATATGCTGAAAATCGTTCTCTGCCAGTAGCTTATTGACATCGAGCCTGGCTGCAATTGATGTGGGGACAAAAGCTTTCAGCGACTGTGTAGTTTCCTCAAATCCCTCAAAACCTACATCGCCTAAAATTGAAATCAACCAACTTTGCTCAATCTCATTACCGGTTAAAAATTCGTATTGAGTATACTGCATGATAAGTTTAGTTTGCCTGCGCCACAATCTTCAAAAAATCATCTGCCTTCAAGGAGGCACCACCGATTAATCCACCATCCACATCCCTACAGGAAAATATAGCGGAAGCATTATCGGGCTTGCAACTTCCACCGTAAAGGAGGGGCATTTCAGCCGCTATTTTATCCGTGTATTTGGCCGCTATTGACGAACGAATAAACAGATGCATTTCCTGCGCCTGCTCCGGTGAGGCATTTAAGCCGGTTCCAATCGCCCAAATAGGCTCGTAAGCAATAATCACTTCAGAAATCTGCGCTGCCGTAAATCCAAAAAGGCTCTCTTCCAACTGCTTGTGGACATACTCTTTTTGAGAACCGCTATTGCGAACCGATAAAGGTTCACCGCAACAGAAAACAGGAGTAAGTCCCTCCTGCAATGCAAGCTTTATCTTCTGCTGCAGCATGTCATTGGTTTCTCCGCAATGCTCTCTACGCTCAGAGTGCCCTATCAGAACGTAGTCGACACCAATACTCACCAGTTGAGAGGCCGAAACCTCACCCGTGTAGGCACCTCCTTCGTGTTGCGAACAATTTTGCGCCCCAAAAGTCAGTTTCTCGCCTTCATATAAATCCATCATATCGGGCAACAACACAAACGAGGGAAAAAGTATTACATCGCAATTAGCCTGTTCCATCTCTTCGCCCACTTTAGAGAGCCAGGCGGCAGCCGTCTCTAAATCCATATTCATTTTCCAGTTACCGGCTACAATCTTCTTCCTTTTCATTTTTCAAACTATTTTAACTATTAATCCTTTCTAAATC
>CAYQRR010000144.1:0-6562 GCA_964419635.1 uncultured Chitinophaga sp.
GTAAGTCACATTTATAGGAACCCAGGCGCATGGTTCCGCCTTTCTTTTTCACCTTTCTTTGCTCTTCCATCATGTCAATGACCGGATAGGCCGTCTTAGGATTCATTTCTGTGCTATGGGCATCGCTCATGCCCAACACGTTTCTGGCAAATTCAATGACGGCACATTGCATACCCAGGCATATGCCGAAGAAGGGGATATTATTCTCTCGCACATATTTGATGGCTGCAATTTTTCCTTCAATTCCTCTATTCCCAAATCCGGGTGCTACCAATACTCCGTCCAAATGTCCCAGGAGCTGTGCCGCATTGTTATCGTCTATCGACTCACTATGTATGGGCTGCACATTTACCTTCGCATGGTTGGATGCGCCACCATGTATAAAAGCTTCATGAATACTCTTATATGCATCCTGCAATTCAATATACTTACCCACGAGCCCAATGGTTACTTCGCTCTTTGGATTGCGAACATCATTCAGAAAATTGTTCCATTTTTCCAGGTTACCGGGCGTGCCAATTGGCAGTTGTAGTTTTTTTAGAACGGTTTCATCAGCCTTTTCGCGTTGTAGTTCTAAGGGCACTGCGTAAATAGAATCTACATCCATTGCTTGGATAACGCTGTTCCTATCCACATTGCAAAATAGCGCCAGCTTTTTACGCATATCATCAGTCAGTGGCATCTCGGTACGGCATACCAATATATCGGGGCGCACGCCAATGGTTTGCAGTTCCTTCACACTGTGTTGAGTTGGTTTGGTTTTTAGCTCTTTTGCTGATTTGAGATAGGGGATAAGCGTAAGGTGACACACCAGCGTTTCATGCTCCTCCAACTCCCATCTGATTTGGCGGAGCGTTTCTATGTATGGCAAGGCTTCAATATCGCCTACTGTTCCTCCAATCTCTGTTATCACTATATCATATTCTCCACTCTGGCCCAGTAAAAGCATTCTTCTCTTTATCTCATCAGTAATATGCGGAATTACCTGCACTGTTTTACCCAAAAAAGCACCTTCGCGCTCCTTGTTTATCACCGTTTGATACACCCGCCCTGTGGTTACGTTATTGGCCTGCGAAGTGGGAATGTCCAAAAAGCGCTCATAGTGACCTAAGTCTAAATCTGTTTCGGCACCATCTTCGGTTACATAGCATTCGCCATGCTCGTATGGATTTAGTGTTCCCGGGTCAACGTTAATGTAAGGATCAAATTTTTGGATAGTTACTCGGTATCCTCTGCTTTGTAACAGTTTTGCAAGACTTGCGGCAAAAATGCCTTTACCAAGACTGGAAGTTACACCGCCAGTCACAAATATATACTTAGCCATTTTTTTAGGGTTTCGCAAATTTATTCAAGCTAAGCAGAGTTCGAAAGAACTGTGGAAATAATATCTCACTTGTGGAAAGATAATGTCAATTAGACAAAGGCCCATTTTTCACTAGTCAAAAAAAGTATGTTTACGCTCCAAAGTTTTTTACATGACGCTCTTTTTGTTGAAAGCGCATAACCCCGGTACCCGCAGATGAAGGAGCTTGCCAGCCTCAATAAATACTTTTTAAAATACCGTTGGCGAATTCTGGCCGGCATTCTATGTGTGGTCTCTGCTAACTTTTTAAATGCCTATACCCCAAAAATAACCGGAGAAGCGGTTAATTTGATTTCAGATACGCTCAAATCTGTATCTGCTTCCAGTTCCATCAGCCCCGAGTTGCGCAACAGTGTAGCTTGGATGGTTTTTATGCTTTTTTTGAAATACTTGGGAGTGGCACTGCTCGCAGGCACATTTACTTTTATGATGCGTCAAAGCATCATCGTTGTATCACGCTTAATTGAATATGATTTAAAGAACGATATCTACGATCACTATCAACGGCTGGATCTGGCTTTCTACAGAAAAAACAACACCGGTGATTTAATGAGCCGTATTACCGAAGATGTAAGCCGGGTAAGAATGTATATAGGTCCGGCCATCATGTATGCAGTCAACCTTCTGTTTACCATCGTTTTTGCTGTTTCATTTATGTTGCAGATAGATGCCACGCTTACTTTGTATGTGCTTATTCCGTTGCCTGTGTTGTCTGTTATTATTTATCTGGTAAACGAGAAAATTGAAAAGGCCAGCACTCATATTCAGGCCAAGTTGTCGGACTTAACCACCAATGCGCAGGAAACTTATTCGGGCATTCGTGTGGTGCAGGCCTATAACCGAGAGAAAGAAATGCTGACATACTTTACAACAGAGACCGAAGAATATAAAAACAAACAACTCCAACTCGCCAGAATTGATTCTATCTACTTTCCGGTCATGACTTTTCTTGTTGGAGTCAGTATTGTAATTGTAGTTTATCTGGGAGGAATTCATGTAGGTAATAATTGGATTAAGGCTGGTGATTTGGTTTCGTTTATCGGATACGTAAATATGCTGATGTGGCCGGTCAGTTCTTTGGGTTGGACCGCCTCGCTGATCCAGCGCGCAGCAGCATCGCAAAAAAGGATTAATGAATTCCTAAGCCGGAAACCGGCATTGCAGAATGGAGCAATCAAAGATTTTCAGGTCAAGGGCGAATTGGTTTTTAAACAGGTGTCATTCACCTATCCGGATACCGGTATTCAGGCGCTAAGGAACATATCTTTCACTGTCAAAAACGGACAGCGGATTGCTATTATAGGCAGAACCGGCTCAGGAAAAACGACCATTGCCGATTTAATTATGCGGATGTATGATGTGTCTGGCGGTGAAATTCTATTAGATGGGAAAAATATTAGTGAGTACGATTTGCAATCACTTCGCAGGCAGATTGGTTTTGTACCACAAGATGTTTTTCTCTTTTCTGAAACTATTACTGAGAATATCAATTTTGGAATGAATGAATCATCAAAGGCAAAAGCTGTGGAGTATGCACAATTAGCGTCCATTGCAACTGAAATAGAAAGATTCCCGGAAGGATTTGAAACGCTTGTAGGTGAACGGGGAGTGACTCTCTCCGGTGGCCAAAAACAAAGAATCAGTATTGCCAGAGCGCTGGTAAAGCATCCTCGCATTCTCATCCTGGATGATTCTCTGAGTGCCGTGGACGCATCTACCGAAAAGCAGATTCAACAAAATTTGGACAAAGTGCTTTCCGGTAAAACCGCCATCATCATAACGCACAGAATTTTCTCGCTAATTCACTTTGACAATATTCTGGTAGTAGATGATGGCACTATTCTGGAGCAAGGCACGCATGAAGAACTACTGGCCAGAAAAGGGGTTTATCATGAGATTTATAACCGTCAAATGTCCGAATCAAATGAGGCTGTAAATATTGTTGGTTTCTAAGTTTTGAAATCTGGGAACCTTACAGCATAATTGCTGTTATACAATAAATGTTTTTGATTACGTTTACAATCTTTAGTTGATAATCTTAAAATCGCAAACCAGTGGAGAACAGTAACAACAGTAAGTACAGCGGATTTTTTTCAAAGAAATTAAGAGCCGGCAAAAGAAGAACCTATTTTTTTGATGTTCGCAGCACAAAGCAAAACGATTTTTTTCTCACTATCACCGAAAGCAAAAAGAGATTTGAAGGAGACGGCTACGACAGCCATAAAATATTCCTCTACAAAGAAGACTTCAAGAAGTTTCTGGAAGCCCTACAGGAAACCGTGGATTATGTAAAAACAGAATTGATGCCCGATTATGATTACGAATCGGAGCGTCCGGTTCGTTCTCACAGCAGCGATGAAGGGGAGCATCAACCTCCGGTATCGGAGCCAAAGGAAAAATTGAGCGACAATCCGAATTCCACCATAGGGACCGGCGCACCACAGATAAGTGACGATGAAGAAATGGAATGGAAATAAGTTGATAACACACATCAAATACTCTAAAAGGCGGACGACAGTTCGCCTTTTATGTTTTTATGCACTTTGTGGTTAAGTCTTTCTTTTCTGGAATCCTTAAAAATTACATTCGCCACTTAATTATTAAACAACCAACTCAATTATTTATGAAGAAAATTCAACTTTTAGTACTTGCGGTAGTGACAATAACAACACTCCACGCGCAGGTTCCTCAAGCGATGAATTACCAAGCTGTTGCCAGAAATGCTTCCGGTCAGGAATTGGTAAATCAGGCAGTTAATTTGCGACTCAGTATTTTAGATGGTGGTCCCACCGGCTCACCTGTTTATGTAGAAACTCAATCTACCGCCACAAATAGTCTTGGCTTGTTTACAGTATCTGTTGGCCAAGGCACCGTAATTTCCGGTGTGTTTTCGGCTATCAACTGGTCTACCGGTTCCAAATATCTTAAGGTGGAAGCGGATATCACAGGAGGCACTAACTATGTTACATTCGGGAATTCTCAGTTATTAAGCGTTCCATATGCACTCTATGCTGCCAATGGCGGTGGGGGCGGTGGCGCTACCGGTCCTACAGGTCCGCAAGGCCCTGCCGGAGCCAATGGTGCACAAGGCCCTCAAGGTATACAAGGTGTAACCGGCCCTACTGGGCCTACAGGTTTGCAGGGTAGCGGTGGAGGACCTACTGGTCCCACTGGTCCACAAGGAATACAAGGCCCTGCCGGTAGCGCAGGTCCGGCTGGTCCTACCGGAAATCCAGGAACAAACGGCACCAACGGAACAAATGGAACTAACGGTGCAACTGGAGCAACCGGACCTACCGGCCCTACTGGGGTAACCGGTGCGGGTGGTGGTGCAACAGGCCCTACCGGTCCACAAGGTGTTGCCGGAACAAATGGAACAAATGGTCCGACAGGCCCAACAGGTCCCACAGGGCCGGCAGGCAGTGGAAGTTTGAGCGGAACTGTAAATTACGTTCCTAAGTTTATTACCACCACTAGTTTAGGGAACTCTCAAATACAAGACAACGGTACGGGTGTAGGAGTAAATACAGCACCAACAGCTACCGATCGTTTGATTGTTGCACAGGGTACGCTGACTAATGGTTTTAGAGTGAACAAGACGACAAATACAGCAGGGGCTAGCACCGCACGGTTTAATGAGACCGCAGCCGGACTAGCACAGGATATTTATATCAACTATTCCGGTGCAGCAGCAGCAGGTGGGTTTACAGCACAGAACCCAGCCATTTTATCTTTGGCGGCACAAGGTAATGGTCCGGCTATACAGGCTATTACAGTGGGCAATGATTCTTCAGCCTCGCTTATCAGCCAGGCCTGGAACTGGCACGCTGGTTTCTTTAATACAAAGGATACACTGAATTTTGGAGCCATTGCTGTGGTAGGCGTTAACGACAGCAGAACCGTATATGCCCCGGGCGTATATGGATTAGGAAACGGAAACCGTACGGCCTTATTGGATACAGGTTTAGTAGGCGTGTATGGAAGTTATAATACCAACGATTATGGAGCAGGTGTGATGGGTATAGGTTTTGGAGGGGTAGAAGCCTCCGGGGCTGCTGATGTTGGAGTATTTGGATCTGCAGCTGACTATGCTTTTTATGGCGTGGGAGACTATGCCGTAACTGGTGTTAAATCAGCATCCGTTCCCACCTCTAAAGGTCAGCAATTGGTATATTGTGTAGAGAGCCCTGAAATCTGGTTTGAAGATTTTGGACATGGAAAATTGCAAAACGGGAAAGCCACCATTCAGTTGGATGACCTTTTCCTTGAAACAGTTTTAATTGACAACAACCATCCTATGGTGGTTACTATCACTCCGCAAGGTAATTGCAAAGGTCTGTATGTGATTCCGGGAACCAATTCTTTTGAAGTGAAGGAATTGAGAAACGGACGTTCTAACGTAGATTTCAGTTTTAGAATTACCTGCAAACGCAGAAATTATGAAGATCACCGTTTTGGTGCCGATTTAGCGGCAAGTGCCAACGATAATCGCGGGTTATATACGCATGTATCACCCAAGCCAATCAATCACAACGAAGCAAAAGCAATCAGCGAGTCAAGAAAGCTGAATAACAACAGTCAAAATCGGTTAGCTAAAAAGATTACTACCTCAGCTACCGGAACTAAGTAATTCTGAATCATTTAGTAACAAGAGTAAAGCCGGACGTATAAAGTCCGGCTTTATTTTTTTGAGCCTTTACCGAATATTGTATGCTACAGACAACAATTACTTATCCACAATGTAGTATAGTGCCCTTATTTTGACTATGAGTGATATAGTTGAAACCTAATACTGTATTGAGTTTTGATGATTCTTTTATATCGATTCTAAATTCAAAAAGCCACCGCAAAAATTATTTGTATTTTTTTGTTTTTTAACGCTCGGTGTCCATATTTGCCACCGCAATTTTTACAATTCCATGACAATTCGAGTCATTACGATGTATACAAAAAACGCGAAAGCAACCACCAAAATCACCCTCTCCGCCCTGCTCATTTTAGTATTGAGTTTAGGTTTTAACACCGCTTCTGCTCAGGTAGATAAAGCAAAATGGAATGAGGGAAAATCATTGTTTAACTCTAACTGCGGTAGCTGCCATAATCCCAAAGCGGATGGAACAGGACCCGCCTTAATGGGTGTTACTGCCCGTTGGGAAGGTGCCGGTGACTTTGGCGGCAAAACAGGTAAGCAATGGTTGT
>CAYQRR010000145.1:0-6501 GCA_964419635.1 uncultured Chitinophaga sp.
CAATAGATTGTGCAATAGAGGCCGGATTATACTGCTGACCAAACGGATTGATGGTAGTAGTAAAACGGGCTTGTTGAAATTTACGGCCTATACTTTCGGAAAAACATGAACCGATAAACATCAGCCGGTCTGCATGTGAAATATGGAATGGAGCTTTGGCAGATGGCAGAACAGTTCTGAATAATTGCATGAGACAAATATAGTTTGCTGTAGTTATCGATTTAAAATCACATACACTTGCTATTTTACATCAAAAATACCTATGCAATTTATTCAGCTACTTCGGCTAAATGAGTATTACAGAAATGACCATAACTGGACCGATGAGGGTAATGCCATTATTGAATCGCACTTCAACTATTTGAAAAATTTGTATGAACTGGGTGTAATCTCGTATGTAGGTAAAACAGATTTAGAGGTGAGTGATATTCACAATACCGGTGTAGTAATACTGCAATCCGATTCTTATGAATCTGCTACTGCACTCGCCAATAGCGACCCGGCCGTTCAAGCTGGGTTGATGAACTTTCAAATTTTTCCATTTCATACCGTCTTGCCCTGGAAAAACAAAAATCTCTCCAGCCCATAAGTTTTAATTCAAATAATTCGAACACTTGTTTGAATTTTAGAATTTCAGCGCATATTCGTATCGGCAATCAGCATTATGAAACTGGAATTTAATTACCACCGAGGGTCCAATAGCGAACAAAAACCGCCCATACTTTTTGTACATGGTATGGCACATGGGGCCTGGGCCTGGGAAGCAAATTTTGTTCCGTTCTTTAATGCCGTTGGATATGATTGCTATACCATCAGTTTGCGCGGCCATGGGGCAAGTGAGGGAAAGGAAAGCCTACGCTGGACCTCCATCAATGATTATCTGGAAGACGTGCAACAAACGATTGCACATTTGCCTAATAAGCCAATTGTAATAGGGCATTCGATGGGTGGCTTTATTCTGCAAAAATATTTGCTGAAACGCGATGATTTGGCAGCTTATGTGGGTGTAGCGGCAGTACCTCATACCGGTATGTGGCGAGGAGCGCTCAATCTACTGTTTAGATATCCAATTCCATTTCTGCTCGCCAATTTAAGATTGGATACGGCTCCCTTTTCAGCCTCCGAGAAAATAGTGCGTGAAATGTGTTTAAGTGAAGCCGCGCCTATTGAATTAGTTCGAAAGGTGCAAAGTAAATTGCAGAGCGAATCGTATCGTGCGTTTCTTGACTTAGTACTATTAAATCACCATCGGTCTGCTAAAATGCAAACACCAATGCTTATGCTGCACAGCGGGTTAGATGTGGTATTGTTTGAAAATGAAATGCGGCATAGTGCCGAATGCTTTGGTGCAGATTTTAAGATTTTTGAAGATGTAGGACACGATATGTTTCTGGATATAAAATGGAGAAGTGTAGCAGAGTATATTTTGGATTGGTTGACTAACAACAAGAGATAAAGCTTTTAATTAAAATACATAAACGCAACAGATATGGAATTCAGTAAAAATTCAAGTATTGCAATCGTGGGAGCAGGTTCTTCAGGTATTGCCGCCTGCAAAAATCTTATTCAATGTGGCTTTGAAAATGTTACCGTGCTGGAGCAAAGTGATAAAATAGGAGGAAACTGGGTATATACCGAAGATGTAAAACATAGCAGTGTGTATGAAACCACGCATATCATTACATCCAAACATCATAGCAGCTATCTGGATTTCCCCATGCCGGATTCCTATCCGGATTATCCATCGCATTGGTTAATGGCGGAATACTACCACAACTACGCTCAAAAATTTGGAGTAAGCCCCAAAGTAAAGTTTAACACAACGGTTCAAAATATTACCCGGACCGATGATGGCAAATGGTCGGTGGAATCTTCCCATAATGGCACAACTTCCACCGCCATTTATGACATTCTGATTGTCAGTAATGGACATCACTGGAATCCTCGTTATCCCTCTTATGAAGGCACCTTTGATGGCGAGTTTATACACTCCCACCTTTTCAAAAACAATAAACCTTATGTTGGTAAGCGTGTAATGGTAATAGGTGCCGGAAACTCCGGCTGTGATGCCGCTGTAGAGATTTGTCGGGTGGCCAAAAAATCTTTCATCAGCATGCGTAGGGGTTATCATTTTATCCCCAAGTTTGTGTTTGGCCAACCAGCCGATGTTATCGCCAATAAATTTCAATGGGTTCCTGATTTTCTGTTGGATATGGTGTATGATGTGGTGCTGCGTTTAGAGAATGGAGACATCACTAAATTTGGACTGCAACGTCCTGACCATGGTGTAAGGCAGTCGCACCCTGTGAGCAATTCGGAATTATTGTACTACATCCGTCATGGAGAAATAACTCCCAAACCGGACATTGCTAAGCTGGATGGCAAAAAAGTACATTTTAAAGATGGCAGTGTGGAAGAACTGGATGTAATTATTGCAGCTACCGGATTTAAAGTCACCTTTCCGTTCTTTGATAAATCGTTGGTCGATTTTGAAGACAAAGATGTGCGTTTATATAAACGTATTTTTCATCCCGATTATCGCAATCTGATGTTTGTAGGGCTCATACAGGCCAGCGGTTGCTTCTGGAAGTTAGCCGATTTTCAATCACGCCTGCTCGCCAATTATCTGTCGGGCAACTATCAATTACCGGCTGATATGAACAAAAAAATATATGCCGAAATTGAAGCCAACAGAAGCTGGTATACCCGCTCTGCGCGCCATCTCATAGAAGTAGACTACTTTAAATACAGTGCAGAGATCATTAATGAAACTCCGTGCAACGCTCCGGGGTGGAACCGTTAATCAGATTACCTTGGGTAAGGCAATTCTGAACGTGGTTCCTTTCCCCAACTCACTTTGCTTTACGAAGATTTTACCTTGATGATATTCCTCTACGATTCGTTTGGTGAGTGACAGTCCAAGCCCCCAACCTCTGCGCTTAGTGCTAAAGCCGGGTTCAAAAATGGTTTCAAATTTTGCCTTAGGAATTCCTTTGCCACTATCGCATACATCAATAATCACATGCGTGGCATCTTCGCTTACCTGCAAATCAATTTCGCCTTCTCCATCCATGGCATCAATGGCATTCTTTATCAGATTTTCTAATACCCAATCAAACAATTGAGGATTGATATTTACCTGAAAATCGTTTCCTTGATGTATCTCCATCTTTACCTTGCTGCTGGATCTGCGTTGCATATAACTCACATTTTTATCGAGCGTTTCGTGCAAACTATGGGGCGTCAGTTTAGGAACAGAACCAATCTTTGAAAAACGTTCCGATACCAGCGCCAAGCGGTTTACATCATTCTGGAGTTCATCCAATATCTGCTCATTTCCCTTCATGCCATCTAACTCTCGCAGGTATTCAATCCAGCCTTCTATGCTTGAAATAGGTGTACCTAACTGATGCGCTGTTTCTTTAGCCATACCTACCCACACCAGGTTTTGCTCGCTTCTGCGAGCATTACTGAAAGCCAGATAACTTACGAGTAAAAAAACTGCAAAAATCCCCAACTGTACGAATGGGAAAATACGCAGTTGCTGAAGTGTTTCTGAATCATCATAGTATATAAACCGCTTTACTCCTTCGCCCAAATCAGCCACAATGGGCTCATGCTCGGCTTGCATTTTTTTTATCAATTTCAGCGTTACAACTTCGTTGGCTACTTGTGATGAGTCCAGATTACCAAAATCAATCACATTCATTTTTTCATCGGTGAGTATCACCGGTGCAGAAACAGAATTGACTACCACTTCGCTGATAAACGTTTCGATGAGGTCGCTCAACGTCTGTTTTAATTTGGTAAACAGGTTACTGTCTTTGTAGTAAATATGATTTACACTGAATTTGTAATCCACAATTATCGGAGGGTATCGCGAAAACTCTTCGCGAATAGCCAGTGGCAGATCGCTAAAATAATGTGCCCCCTCCGGAATTTCCATATTTCGTGCACCCAGGATGTTTCCGCGCTGGTCGCAGAGTATAGCCGGAATATCATTATTGGAAGTGATGACGTCATTAAAAAAAGTGAGCAAGTCGTTATCATTCACTTGCAAAATGAACTTGGTACTTTCCGCATAAACTTTCACCTTATTGCGCTCTTCTTTGGCCAACTGTGAAAAGAGTTCTTTGGTGTAGCGCACCAATCGGGCTTTCCGGCCAATAGCTTCGGCCCATAGGCGGGCTTTGTATTTCTCTTCCTTGGCCATTTTATTGGCCAAATGGTTGGTATAAGCCACCGTAGCCACGCCTATCACCACTCCCATGATTAATAAGATGAGTTTAAGATTTGACTTTCGGGTGTAAATATCCATGCGGGAATGAATAACGTGGTGAAGATGTAAAAATTATTGTGGGCCTTACTTAGGCTCTTCATCAAAATCCATGAACTGAGGCTCCTCTCGGGTATCAAAGAATTTATCTTCCCGTTTGTTCTCTTCTTCATCTTTCGGTGCCGGGCGATTTTGGAGGAGTGCTTTCAACACTTCTTTTTCTTTTCTAAAATCATCTTTCAGTTTGTTGCGAGTGGCTGCTTTATCGTATTTAATCACCGGGTTGCTCAAATTGCCACTCATATTCAGGTAGGGATCTTCCTCTATGAAATTTTCATTTTGTGTGTTGCGTTGAAATTTGTTGGCCAGCAACTTGTGCAGGTTTATCTTAAAGTGATAATCTATGTCATTATTAAAATAATGTTTACCGAATAGGATAAGATTGAGCGCATTGGTTTTTATCTCAAACTCCGGAAGCACCAATGTCTTGTTGGCAATTTGTATGGTATTGGACAGATCCTGAAAGCGAATACGTTCCAATTCTTCCAGCCGTATAAATTTTGAGGCCGCCCGCAAAGGCTCAAAACCAACCAACTCTCCATTTTTAATCTGAAAATCGATAACAGCCGACAAGGTATTTTCATCCAGCTCCTTGTAATTTCTCCAGGTTGCGTTTAAAGAGAGGGTAGTGGTGATAGTGCCCTTTAAATGACGGTCGGTCAAAGTAGATTGACTAAAATTTTCACACTGATAAAATATCTTAGGAATGTCTAATGCAATGGCAGATACATCCATATTCATTCGCAGACTATTGTCCGCGGTAAAGTAGATATTGCCTGAGGTGCGCACTTCTCCCCCCATGGCTTTTGCGCTTAAATGATTGACCCGAATAACTCCCGGAGACATTTGCAGGTTGGTTTTCAGTTCCTCGAAATTCATTTTCCGGAACACAAATTTATCGATAAGGACATCCAGATTACCACTCATATTCATCACTTCGGCAATGTTCAGCTTTTCGCGTTGCTGTGCCTGTGGCCGGTTCTTTTTGTCGTAGGTCTCAATGATGCCGCTCAGGTTAAATGTTTTCACTTTCACCGACCCAATTACGCCCAACACCACGTCATTTGATTTTCGCTTAGCGCTCAGGTTATATATAAAAGCAAAGAGGTTTCGTATGCTTCCGGTAAAGTTGAAATCGGTGCTCAGAAAGTTCAGTGTGAAATTTCTTGCATCCACTACCTGATTATCGTATGTAAGCTGGCCATTGATGTTGCCATAAGTAACACCATTTTGCCTAAACTCTACGTCCTGTAGCTCAAATACTCCGGAGCCTGTAAGGCTGGAATTTTCTACATTCAAAAAGTCGCTCTTCTTCCCTTTTAGCTTAAATTGACTAAAACGCACGCTCCCTTCCAAATCCTGCAATACCGAATCGGGAATAAAGGATGACACTTCGGCCAGATGTAAAGTGCCGTCAGCGGCAAAATCAAAGTCCGGGTTCGATAAATTTTGAAGCACCAGCGAAAACCGAAATGGCAAATCGTTCAGTGTGCAATTAAAATTGCTGATGGTAAGTTGGTCGCTGCCCTCAGCATTCATATCATACTTTGCCGTGGCATTTACTTGTTTCAAAAACTTATTGTACTTGCCTAACTTGAGTTCACTATCCTTCAAGTCGGCAATAATCTGTACCGCGGGCGAAGAAGATTTACCGGCTATGCCTTTTACTGTAGCTGTAATGGAATAAGCTCCGCTGCCATCCGCATCGGCAAAATTTTTCCGGTATTTGTCCGGTAGCAGGGCAAACAACTTTTGCATGTCGGCTCCGCTATTCTTAAAAGTAAAATCCAACTTTGTGCCGTTTTTTACAGCAGCCAAATAACCATTAACACTAAACGCTGACTCTCCAATGGTAATCTCTCCGGTGCGAAGCATATACTTCCGCGATACTTTATCCACCGTGACCGAAAGGGTAGCGCTTATTTTTCTTCCCTCCAGAAAGTGCTCCTGGTTTATGTTCAGTTGCTTGACGCTAAGTTGCGAGGAGGCATTCATTTCAAATTGTGAAGCGCTAAAATTTCCGCTCATATTTGATTTCTCGAAATCAAGCAAAGCATACAGGTTTTGTGTTCGGTCATTGTATTCGAAGCGAATGCGCCTGAATTCGGCACTCTTAATTTGCACGGCTAAGGGACTTGTCTTGCCGTTTGCAGTTGATTTGAAAA
>CAYQRR010000146.1:0-6448 GCA_964419635.1 uncultured Chitinophaga sp.
TGATGCAGTTGCTACACCGGAAGAAACAGCCATCACGATTACCGTGTTGGCTAACGATACTGATGTAGACGGCAACATAGACCCAACCCCTGCTGTGATAGGCGGACCGAGTAACGGAATCATCAATGTAAACACGGATGGCACCATTACCTATACCCCAAATGCAGGATTTAACGGGCTGGATACGTTTACTTATGTGATTTGTGATAGCGGACTTCCGGTTTTGTGTGATACTGCCATCGTGATAGTCACCGTAACGCCAAGTAACGATCCACCTGTAGCCGTAGACGACAACATTACTACTCCGGAAGATAATCCGGTTATCATTAACGTGTTGGCCAACGATACCGATCCGGAAGGAAACATTGTTCCGAATCCTACCATCATTGATGAACCCGAAAATGGAACAGCGACCATTAATTCAGATGGAACCATTACTTACACTCCGAACCCTGACTATTACGGCACCGATACTTTTGTATATGTGATTTGTGATGATGGAACACCATCCCTATGCGACACAGCGGTGGTAGTGATTACAATTACCCCGGTTGCCGATTCACCGGTGCTTACACCGGGCCCTGTTACCACAGCGGAGGATTCAACTATTACTGCTTGCTTCCCATTTGTTACGGACAACGGACTGGATAGTGTATCCGTAAACATTACATGCGGACCATCTAACGGAGCAATAGATACCATCTATGCAGATAATGGCAACGTATGCATTGTTTATAGCCCTAACTTGAATTATAACGGTATCGATTCTGTTTGTATCACACTCTGCGATTTAAACAATGGACTTTGTGTTACTGAGGTGATTCCTATTACGGTGACCCCGCTGGAAGATCCTTGTTATTGGATAAAAGGATTTTCGCCAAACGGTGACGGACAAAACGACAATCTGTTTGTGAACTGTAACGAAAGTTTCCCGGATGCTTCGTTAAATGTGTTCAACCGTTGGGGCGATGAGGTGTGGAGGAGCGATGGTCACTACAACAACGATTGGAACGGAACCAATATGGTAGGCGAAGTATTGCCGGATGGCACCTATTACTACATCTACAAATACAACGATGGTAGTGGCAGAACCCATGCAGGATTTACAACGATTACCCGATAATTCATTAAAAGAAAAATCAGCGACATGAAAAAAATATTCATCGCAGCGTTTATCACAGCACTTTCTTTTGTGGCTCAGGCCCAGCAGGATGCTCATTACTCGCTATATATGTTCAACGGTATGTTCCTGAATCCGGCATATGCGGGCAGCCACGAGTGCATTGATCTGGTCGGTATCTATCGCCATCAGTGGGCGGGCATCGATGGGGCACCACGCACCGGAAACATCAGCATTAATGCGCCACTGCGCAGAAATCAATATGCGCTCGGACTGGTGCTATTGGGCGACCGCTTAGGCTTATCAACTTCCTGGACTGCCACGGGTAGTTTTGCTTATCGCATACCAATTAAGCGCAAATGGAAAATTGCTTTGGGTATTTCTGCTTCTGCTACTTATTATCAGCAGCGCAACGACCAGGCAATACCACAAGAGCTGCAAGCACAGGGTTACTATGACCAGAACTATTCGGTGAACACCAACCTCTTTGTGCCCAACGTGGGAGCCGGTGTGTATGCTTATGGCAAAAAATGGTATGTCGGTTTTTCGGTACCGCATCTGGTACCCATGAGTATCAACAAAAAGTTTAAGGCAAGTGCCAGCGAGGGAGTTGCCCGGCAGTATAATCACTACATACTCACCTCGGGAGTGGTAATCGGCAAAGAAAAATCGGTCGTAAAGTTCCGTCCGAGCATCATGGTGAAGTATGTAAAGGGATTGCACAAAAATATTCCGGACTTCGACATCAGTGCAGGCCTATTATTTGCCGACCGTTTTTGGTTGGGCGGCACATACCGTTTAGCCGCAGGGCTCGACAATAAAAAAGGAACCGCTGTAATAGCCTGGATGCAGGTGATGGTAACACACGGTTTGCGTATTGGTTACGGATTTGACTATGCTTTGTCCGGCCTGAACAAATATGCAAAGTATGGTTCCCACGATATTATGATTGGATATGAATTCAACAACAAGAAGAAGCGCTATGTTTCTCCGCGTTTTGTCAGCTATTTTTAAACACAAGCCCAACGACCAAAAACCGAGTATATGAAGTTTATCAGAACGTTTCTTCTCTTTATCTTGCTGGCTCCGGTGCTGCATAATCAGGCCCAAAGCCAGACCCCCAAGAAGCCATACATTGTTTCGCAGGGCGACAAGGCTTTTTCCCTGTTTGATTTTCACACAGCTATTGATTGCTACAAAACAGGGCTGAAGAAAAAGAATGCCGACACGGTCTATTGTCATCAGCAGATTGCCGATGCCTATCGCCAGTTAAATGACCCTTTGAACGAAGAAATATGGTATTCTAAATTGGTGAAAGAGGGAAGCCTGAAAGGCATGAACAAATATTGGTATGCTGAAGCGCTACGTGAAAATCAGAAGTATGAAGAGGCCAAAAAAATGTACTTGGAATACAAGGCCACCGCACCGGACGACCAAAACGTGGACGAGATTTTAAAGGGGATTGACAATTTGCGCGAGCTGGCAAAAGACAAAGGGGTATTCAAAGTTCAGAATGCCGGGCCGGTGAATTCATCCGCCTCCGACTTTGGTCCAGCATTTTACACGGACGGACAAATATTTTTTACCTCTAACCGAAACGGAAAACAAGACAATAACCTAATTGACAACTGGAGCACCCGAAACTATTACCAGATATTTCTGGCATCGCCCGATAGTGGCACCTCGAACATTTCGAGAGTGAAAACCATTGGAAGTTGCAAACCCAACGGGAAGTTCCATGACGGCCCGGTAGTGTTTTATCCGCAGCGCAGCGAATTGATGTTTACCCGCAGTAACTATAACAATGCTACCTCTAAAACCGCCAAGGATAAAAAGACGGTAAACCTGCAACTCTTCTCCATGGTGTTTCCTAAGAAGAAAAGCGATAAGTTGGTGGCTATGCCTTTTAATGACAAAGAATTCTCTAATGCCCACCCGGCTTTAAGTGCCGATGGTAACACTTTGTATTTTAGCAGCGACCGTCCCGGTGGTTTTGGCGGAACAGACCTATACAGCAGTGAACGCAGCAGCGATGGCAAATGGGGAGAGCCCAAAAATCTGGGTGCGGAGGTGAACACCAAGTATGACGAGAAATTTCCGTTCTTGAGCGCACAAGGCATCCTGTATTATTCTTCTAATGCGCTCGATGGGTTGGGTGGATTGGATATCTACATGACCAAGTTGGAAAACGGAGCATGGGCAAAGCCCGAGAACGTAGGAGCCCCGGTAAACTCTAATCGCGATGACTTTACTTTTGTGATGGATAGCGCCAACAAAACCGGATTCTTTGCTTCTAACCGCGATGGCGGTGCCGGTGATGATGATATTTACTCCTTTACTTATGATGAAACCAAGCTGGACTACAAGCTAACAGTGCGTGTGATTGATGCCAACACCAAGCAGCCTATCGATTTGGCCACTTTGGCTTTGGAGTGTAAAGGTATTAATCCGCAAAACACCCTCACCGATGCCAAAGGCGAACATGTGTTTGTGCTTAAAGGGGGTAGATCTTGCACCATTGATGCCTTAAAAGATGGCTACAAACCCGGTGTGGCAAATGTGACGTCTAAAGACAAAGGCAAGACAATTATCATCGAGTTGGTTCCGGATATTATCAAGCTCATCGTACGAGTGAAGGAAAAATCTACTCTGGAACCTATCCGCGATGTGGCGGTTTCGCTGGTGCCAAAAGGGGCTCCGGCCATGAACTATGCTACGGGCGATATGGGCCACTTCCAAACTGAAATCCCTTCGGGGGAGTATGCGGTATCCTCAGCCGACTTTGCTTCCATTACCGGGTCATTTACCGATAAAGATGCCGATGCCAATGGAGTTGTGGTGCTGGAGTATCTGATACCGCGCGAAGAACTGGTGGTGAATGTGCCGCTGACGGCCAACTGTTTTTCATCGGCTGTTACGGTGACGGATTTAACGACCGGCTACCGGATGGATGTGCAACCGAATACAAATGGCGAAGTGCGCTTAGATCTGCGCCTGAATCGGAAATACTTAGTGGAACACAATGGTCGCTTAGATACAATTTCTACCGTGGGGCTTAAACCGGGCGACAACATTGAAGGGCCTTGTAAATTCCATGTGGGGCAAACCTGGATTATCCGTAACATCTATTACGATTTGGATAAGTTCTACATCCGCCCCGATGCGGCCAAAGAACTGGATAATCTGGTGCGCGTGATGCGCGAAAACCCAACGCTGGAAATTGAGTTGAGTTCGCACACCGACTGCCGCCAAACCATGCGCTACAATATGATACTATCGGCTCGCAGAGCCCGCTCGGCTGTGGAGTACATCGTAAAAAAGAAGATAAACGCTAAGCGGATTATTGCTGCGGGTTATGGCGAAACGGTGCTCACCAATGCTTGCGCCTGCGAACCTACCAATGAATCTAACTGTAACAACGACCAGCATCAGGCCAACAGAAGAACGGAGGTGAAGGTGTTGCGCTACTAAAACGAAATTTTGTTCGGAAACTAAAAGCCGGGGACCTGTCTCCGGCTTTATTTTTTCCATAGCTCACATTTTTTCATTCCTTTATCGGCCTAAACCCAAATGGCAAACACCCCCGCATCTTCTTTATCGCTGAACAAAAAAGCCTGGCGCAGGCTTCGCAAAAACACCGGTGCTTTGTTTGGCCTGGGAGTGATTATGCTCGCGCTGCTGCTATCGGTGCTGGCCTATGTGATTTCGCCCGACAATTCCCCCTCAGCCAACGAACAGATTTTGCAGTTGGAAACTCACCCTCCCGGTTTTAGTATTCATGTGCTGAAAAAGAAGAAAGACCATTTTGAAAAAAGCGGACTGGTCGATGGCTTGCTCCATGGATTTGCCAAAGACTATGAACCCATTCCGCTGGCCTCTTACACGCTGGAGGCCGATAGCCTTCGCTTTGCCGAGTATAGAGGCAAGTCGTTTAAAACGGAGGAGCAAACACTGGCCTACCGCGATATTGCCGGCCTGTCAGCAGCAGCCACTTCAGCCGACTTGAAAACACTGGTGGAACATGATCTGATTGTGAAACGAAAATTCTGGCTGGGCACCGATAAATTCGGGCGCGATATTCTTTCGCGGTTGCTCATAGGCGTGCGGGTGTCTATATCGGTGGGGCTTATCTCTGTTCTTATTTCGCTGCTGATTGGCATTGTGCTGGGTGCTTTGGCGGGCTATTTCCGCGGCTGGATAGATGAAGTGATTATGTGGGTCATCAACGTATTCTGGAGCATCCCCACCCTGCTTTTGGCCATGGGCCTGTATATCAGCGCAGGCACCTGGATAGAAAATAAACTGGCTATGATTTTTATTGCCGTGGGGCTTACCATGTGGGTGGAAACAGCCCGCATTGTGCGCGGTCAGTTTTTGTCGTTGCGCGAAATGGAGTTTGTGAGCGCAGCCAAAAGCCTGGGCTATGGCCATCTGCGCATTATCTTTATCCATATACTGCCGAATATGATGGGGCCCGTTATTGTGGTGGCTTGCGCCAATTTTGCCAATGCCATATTGGTGGAAAGCGGCCTCAGCTACATTGGCCTGGGGATTCAGCCTCCGGCCCCTTCGTGGGGCAGCATGCTGAACGAATACAAAGATTTTATTGATACTTCTAAAGCTTATTTGCCTCTCTGTCCGGCACTCGCTATCATGCTGATGGTGCTGGCGTTTAACCTGTTGGGCAATGGCCTGCGCGATGCCCTGGATGTAAAAGGCAAAACCGCCTAACACCGGTCACGCTCCTACTTTTTAATAACCAATCACACATAAAATGAGTAACAGATTCAGCCACAAAACAGTCATCATTACCGGAGGGGCAGCAGGCATTGGGCAGGCTGCAGCTACGCGCTTTTTATTAGAAGGGGCCAATGTGGCCGTGTGGGATGTACAGGAGCCCGATAGTAAATGGGTAGAGGAAATGACCGGGGCTTTCAGCGACAGTTATCTTTTTATAAAAGTGAACACGGCCGATTTTGAAGCCGTGGAAGCAGCCGCCATTACCACTGCGCAGCATTTTAAAAAGATAGATATACTCATCAACAATGCGGGCATTACCCGCGATGCTTCGCTGCTGAAAATGACTACCGAGCAATGGCAGCAGGTGATGGATGTAAACCTGACGGGCGTGTTTAACTGTTGCAAAGCCACTGCTCCTTTTTTAATTGAAAATAAAGGCGGGCGTATTGTTAACACCTCTTCGGTGGTGGGCCTGTATGGCAATTACGGGCAGGCCAATTATGCGGCCACCAAGGCGGGCGTCATTGCATTGACCAAAACACTGGCCCGCGAGTTGGGAAAACACCACATTACCGTGAATGCCGTGGC
>CAYQRR010000147.1:0-6359 GCA_964419635.1 uncultured Chitinophaga sp.
CGGATATACACATTCTTCATTTCCCTTTTACATCAATCCCTTTATTTTCACGCGCACAAATACGAAGTATGGCTCAGTATGAATTGATAATGCCCAAGATGGGGGAAAGTATCACCGAAGCTACAATCTTGAAATGGATTAAAAAAGAGGGAGATGCCATTCAGTTGGATGAGGCGGTTTTAGAAATTGCTACCGATAAGGTAGATTCGGAAGTTCCTTCTCCTGTGGCAGGGGTTCTTCAAAAAATGCTTTACAAAGAAGGGGATGTAGTAGCCGTGGGCAAGGCGGTTGCCTTAATCGAAACAGATGCAGTAGGAGCAAAACCTGCGCAGCCTTCTACAGATGTAAAAAAGACGGATGTAAAACCGGCCGTTAAAGAAATGACTGTTTCTCTACCCAAGGCCGATATTACTGCCGATAGATTTTACTCTCCGCTCGTGCTTAACATTGCCCGTCAGGAAGGTATCTCTATGTCGGAGTTGGAGCAAATTCCCGGCACAGGTGGTGGCGGAAGATTGAGCAAGAAAGATATATTGAGTTACGTGCAAAGCAGGGGGGCAAGCAGTGCACCACAGGTATCGGTAACTTCGGTTGCTACTCCGCAGCCCAAGCAGGAAGAATCTTCACCGGTAGTGCAGTCAAAATCATATTCCGGCAATGTAGAGATAGTAGAAATGGATCGCATGCGCAGGTTGATTGCCGATAATATGGTAAAGAGTAAAGCTACATCTGCGCACGTTACCTCTTTTGTAGAGGCAGATGTAACCAACTTGGTTCTTTGGCGAAACAAAATGAAAAAGAAATTCCAAGACCTGTATGGCGAGAACCTCACGTTTACCCCAATTTTTATTGAGGCGGTGTGTCGTGCTCTACGCGATTTTCCTATTATAAATTCATCGGTGGACGGAACCAACATTGTAATCAAAAAGGATATCAATATTGGTATGGCTGCCGCATTGCCCAGTGGCAATTTGATAGTGCCGGTTATTAAAAATGCCGACATGTTGAATTTGGTGGGAATTGCCAAGAAGGTGAATGATCTGGCTACACGCGCTCGTCAAGGGAAATTGAAAGCGGACGAAATTGAAGGCGGAACATACACGGTATCCAATGTGGGAACATTTGGTAACGTGATGGGAACACCGGTTATTTTGCAACCGCAGGTAGCTATTTTAGCTACGGGCACTATCAAAAAGAAACCGGTAGTTATTGAAACAGAAGCAGGAGACACTATAGGAATTCGTCACATGATGTTTTTGTCTCATTCATACGACCACAGAATTATTGACGGTTCCCTGGGTGGTTCTTTTGTAAGAAAAGTAGCAGACTATCTGGAGGGTTTTGACATCCATAGGGAAATTTAATTTTACCACGGTCGACAACTCGGAATATTTATTCATCCTTTCATTGACAACATGGAGATTACATTCACCTTGGTGCAAAAAAGAATTACCCCGCTAAACCAGACTTTTTTTGCGATCTTGGTTGGATTGTTCGGAATGTTGATTTGCAGATTCTTCCATTTGCCTACCGCATCTGAATATTTCGCAGCGCATATTGCCATTATCTTTTTTTGCCTCCTGAATATTGTAGTATCACTCGCCCATTCAAGTTTTCTTCGCTATACTATGCCATCTTTCTATTTGTTTATTGTCTTGGTGGCGATACTTCTGCTATTAGCAAAATTTTTCTCCGGCATTAGTATCTGGACTTTAAATGAATACAGAATGATGTTGATTCCCATTGGCATTTTTTATTTTATGGCCAGCCTGTTCTCCCGAGGCATTCGTTTTATCTACGAGGCAGCCGAACGCGGTGATTTTTGATGTTTAAGCAACGGTTCAATCCCGATATTCTTCTATCTTCATACAAAATCTGTTACTAAATGAAGCACTTTTTACTTTTTCTTTCAGCCTTTATCTGTTTATACTCCACTAAAAGTTTTGCGGCCTGTGGTAATGGTCAGTCCACTGTTCGTGTGGAAATAACACCGGATAATTACCCCGGAGAAACCAGTTGGAGTTTACGCGATAAAATCACCAATGCTTTGATTGATACGGGGCAGATAATCGGTGATACCATTTGTATCAATAGTAGCCAGTGTGTGGTATTTACCATTTATGATGCGGCAAGTGACGGACTCTGCTGTGGTTATGGCCAAGGCTCATACCGACTTTACTTAAACAATTCACTCGTAGCAAATGGCGGTCAGTTCGGCAACCGAGAAAGCACTGTTTTTAATTGCGCACCGGGGCTTTTTTGCACTAATCCTCTTACGGCTATCGAAGATACTATGTTAGCTCCGGAACCGGACACCTGGTATGAATTTGTTCATGTTTCCCGAGGCACGTAAAAAATTAATACTTGTGCCTTGGGTAACTCGTGCGATACAAAACTGTATATCTACCCCGCTTGCAATGGCATCACTATTGATGAAAGCAACATGGGAACTATATTTTACAACGATGATGCCTGCTCCAATTTACAATCTGAGATAGTAGCCATGTTGCAGGCTGGCGTTACTTACTATGTCCGGGTGGGCGATTTTCAGGTGAGTTGCGACACAGATGTAATTCGTTGGCAGATAGTTTTTCAGGGTCCGGTTGCGGGTTGTATGGATACTGCTTCCTGTAACTATAATCCTCTGGCTACCATTAATGATGGAAGTTGCGTGTATCCACCAAGCCCGCTTTGTCCGGCTCCCGATTTAGAGGTGGTGCAGAGTGCCCTGGAAACCTCCATGTATGCCGATGATTTACTGGTAGCGGCAAACGATTGCTACATCGGTGAAGGGTGCTTGGGTGGTTATGGTAATAGACGTTTGATTCGATTTACAACACATATCAAGAACATTGGCGATTTGGATTATTACATCGGCCAGCCGGATACTGCCGGCAATCAATTTGTATATGGCTCTTGCCATGGTCACTGGCACTATGAGGGGTATGCTGAATATCTTCTCTATGATCAGAATTTCCAGCCTGTTCAATCGGGATTCAAAAACGGATTCTGTGTTTTGGATTTAGAGTGTAGCGGAGGGGGGAATGCAAAATACGGCTGCGGAAACATGGGAATCTCCCATGGGTGTGGCGATATTTATGGCGCTGGTCTCAGTTGTCAATGGATCGATATTACAGATGTGGACACCGGGAAGTATACCTTTATTATACGGGTAAATTGGGACCAATCGCCAGACAAACTCGGTCATTACGAAAAACGATATGACAATAACCAAGCGCTGGTTTGTCTGCATTTATATTACGATGCGGGGGGATATAAGGTGTTTGATATTATTCCCAACTGCGCTGCAAGTATAGATTGTGCCGGTGATACTTTTGGATCAGCCATTTTGGACTGCGAGCAGGTATGTAATGGTTCGCATATTCGAGGCGATGTGAATATTGATCAAGCCGCAGATCCGTTGGACTACGATTTATATTTAAATGGAATCAAAGAAGATACACTGCTGTTTCGTACCTGCATTGATTTAAATGAAGATTCGCTCATTACCGTGTCTGACGCTGCGAAATTGAATGGATGCATCCGTCAAAATTCTGGAAATCACAATCATCCCGGTAATTACCAAAATACTCACAAGCACTGCGATTTCCCATTTAATATCTACAATCCTTTTGATAGCGTTACCCTTCGGATTGTCAATGTAGATTGGCAGCAGCGATATGTAGACATTAGTGTTCTGAATCCATCCTGCTTCCTCTTAGCCTATGAGTTTAGAATGCATGGATTGATTGTAGATTCGGTCAGGAATTTAGCTTTGGGGAATTACCAACCGGATATAAGATATTCCACAACCGGTCACGTGGTAGGTATTTCTACCGATGAAAATTCCTTGTTTAAGCAGCCTGCACCTTTAAATTTTTTGCGAGTGTACTACAAGGCTCTGTCAGACACCATCATCTGTATTCAGGAAATCGTAGATGTTGTAAATGGAAATTACGAACAAGTAAGAGGGAAAATTGGTGGCAATTGCTGGGTGGCCCCTACCGACTCTGTTCCTCAATCAGTCTATCAAGTGTTGAATGCCGGCAACATGTTAATTATCCCGAACCCAACTTCCGGTGTTTTTGATTTGTATCTGGACGGCAGCTCTTTGAATGGCTCTGAAATTATAATTATGGACGCACTCGGCAGAAAAGTTTTTGAAACTACCTACAGTGATTTTTCCAATCGATTGACAATCCGCTTAAATGAAGTGCCTGCGGGTATTTACACATTGCAAGTGCAATTGAGAGGATATAATTTGAGCAAAAGACTACTGGTGACAGATAAGTAAGGTTACTCGCTGAATTTTTCTTTGAGTAGTTTTTGCATATGAATCATTTCATCGCGAAGTTTGGCCGCTGATAGAAAGTCTTGCGATCTGGAAGCTTCCAGCATTTTTTGTCGCGTGCTTTCAATAGATTTATGCAATTGCTCAGCATTCATCAGTTTCATCACCGGCTCTGCCACCATGCTTAACTCTTCGCCACTTTCAATGTACACATCGGGCGATACCTTGCGAATATCCAGCACCGAAGTTTGTTTCATGATTTCCTCTTTGGTTTTTAGCACCGTCTGAGGCGTTATGCCGTTTTCAAGATTGTATTTTATCTGCTTCTCTCTTCTCCGATTGGTTTCATCAATCGTTTGTTGCATACTATCTGTAATTCTGTCGGCATACATAATAACCTTACCATTGGCATTTCGGGCCGCACGTCCGCTCACTTGTATCAAGCTCCTTCTGTTTCTCAAAAAGCCCTCTTTGTCTGCATCCAATATAGCCACCAACGAAACTTCCGGTAAGTCGAGCCCTTCGCGGAGCAAGTTGACGCCAATCAATACATCAAATTTTCCAAGTCTTAGGTCGCGGATAATTTCTACACGATCTAAGGTGTCTACATCGCTGTGTATGTAGCGACATTTTATACTCAGACGCATCATATATTTATTCAACTCCTCGGCCATGCGTTTGGTCAGCGTGGTCACCAGTACGCGTTCATTTTTCTTGATGCATTCATCTATTTCCTCCAGCAAGTCATCTACCTGATTCAAACTCGGACGCACATCGATAGGCGGGTCCAGAAGTCCTGTAGGCCGCACCACCTGTTCCACAAAATGCCCGTTTGTTTTTTCCAGTTCATAGTCGCTGGGAGTAGCACTCACATACACCGCTTGATTTACAATTTTTTCAAACTCCTGAAAACCAAGCGGGCGATTATCCAGCGCTGAAGGCAGCCGAAAACCATATTCTACCAAATTCATTTTTCGGGAGCGATCGCCTCCAAACATCCCGCGAATTTGAGGCAATGTAACGTGGCTCTCATCCACCACAAGCAGAAAATCATTTGGGAAATAATCGAGCAGGCAATAGGGGCGAGTGCCTTTCGCTCTGCGGTCCAGAAAACGCGAATAGTTTTCAATTCCCGAGCAATAACCCAGTTCGCGCATCATCTCCATATCAAACTCCACTCGCTCTTTGATGCGTGCAGCTTCTACATGCTTACCCACTTCTCTAAAATATTGGATTTGTGCATCTAGTTCCATTCGAATTTCATCCAGCACTTGCAGCAGTAAATCCTTGGGTGTAACATACAAGTTGGCCGGAAATATGGCCACATTGGTCAGTTTTCCCAGTCTTCTGCCACTGCTGGTTTCAAAACTTTCAATTGTCTCAATTTCATCTCCAAAAAAAGTGATTCGGTATGCATAATCGACATACGGCAGCGCCACCTCCACCACATCGCCCTTTACCCGGAAGGTGCCTCTGTTGAGTTCTTCATCGCTTCGCGAGTACAAGCTATCGACCAGTTTGTGTAAAAATGCATTTCGGGTAATCACCAAACCGGTTTGTATTCGGATGATTCCATTTTCGTAATCTACCGGATTCCCTAATCCGTAAATACAGCTCACAGAAGCCACCACAATAATGTCGCGCCTGCCTGATAAGAGCGAAGCGGTGGTGCTCAACCTCAACTTGTCAATTTCTTCGTTTACGCTCAAATCTTTTTCAATATAAGTGCCGGATGAAACGATGTAGGCTTCGGGTTGGTAATAATCGTAGTAGGAAACAAAATACTCTACTGCGTTTTCAGGGAAAAACTGCTTGAACTCTCCATATAACTGGCTCACCAATGTTTTATTGTGAGTGAGTATCAATGTAGGCTTTTGAACATTCTGAATCAGATTCGCGATGGTGAATGTCTTTCCGGATCCCGTTACACCCAATAATACCTGTTCCTTTTCACCGTTTACTACACCTTCTGTGAGTTGGCGAATGGCTTCCGGCTGATCTCCGGATGGTGTATATTTGGTAGTTAATTGGAACTGCATTTTTCGGAAAGAGAGCGAAAGTAAGAAAC
>CAYQRR010000148.1:0-6346 GCA_964419635.1 uncultured Chitinophaga sp.
TACCGTTACTGTAAACGATGCAAACAACTGTAGTGCCACAACTGCAGTAGCTATCACACAACCTTCAGCTATTTCTATAGGCATTTCATTAACCAATGTGTCCTGCAACGGGGGCACTAATGGAGGTATTACTACCACCATTAGTGGTGGAAATGGAGGCTACACTTATTTATGGAGCAATGGAGCTACAACACAGAATCTGGTGAATGGTCAGGCGGGCGTTTACACATTAAGCGTTACCGATGCACAGAACTGTCTGGCTAGTTTAACTATGAATATTACTCAGCCCGCTAGCTTATCACTAAGTTCGGTGAATACCAATGTTCAATGCTCAGGAGGCGCTGGCGGATCTGTAAACTTGAGTGTTAGCGGTGGTGCTTCTTCTTACAATTATATTTGGAGTAATGGTTCGGTAACTCAGGATTTGAATAATTTATCAAGCGGAAATTACATCGTAACCGTTACCGATGCAAATAGTTGTTCAGCTACCTTATCGGCAACCGTTACTTCTCCTACTCAAATGAATCTTACTACCACGGTAACAAATGTTACCTGTAACGGAGCTAGTTCAGGTGCGGTTCAACTTACCGTTACCGGTGGAGTAGCGCCACTTTCATACGTTTGGAGCAATGGTGCATCTACTCAAAATGTTACGAATATTGCGGCCGGAAACTATGCCGTAACTGTAACCGATGGTTCATCTTGTAATGCAACGGCCTCGGCTACTGTGTCTCAGCCCACTGCAATTCAGGTTTCTTCATCTGCCACACCCGTTTCTTGTTTTGGTGGAAGTAACGGTACCGTTCAAGTAACCGCCACAGGAGGCACACCGGGCGTAGGTAATGTTTATCAGTATGCATGGAACACTGGTGAGTCAACCTCCTCTTTAACTAATAAAACTGCCGGTAGCTATACGGTGAGTGTTTCGGATGCAGCGTCTTGTCAGGCTACTGCTTCGGTTGTTATAGGAACTCCAATAGCTATCCAGATTGCAGAGACTCATAACAATGCTGATTGCAATGGGAACAGTACAGGAGCCATTAATCTTAGTCTATCGGGTGGAAATGGAGGTTTTACCTACATGTGGAGCAACGGAGCAACTACCGAAGATGTTAACGCATTGAGTGCTGCCACCTACTCTGTTACTGTTACAGATTTAAGCGCCTGCACCGCACAGCGTTCCATCTCCATCACGGAGCCTGTGTTGTTGAGCCTGAGCGAAACACATACCGATTTTGCTTGTGCCACTCAACAAGGAGCAGTTAATCTAACGGTAACTGGTGGCACAGCTCCTTATGCCTTCGTTTGGAGTAACAGCGCAAATACTGAAGATATTGTTAACCTTTCTGCCGGTAATTATGATGTAGTGGTTACCGATATCAATGGTTGTAACGAAACATTATCTACCACTATTCAGTCTATTCCGGCACTTTCAACCACTATAAGCCACTCAGATCTGACTTGTTTTGGTGCTACCGGAGCTAGTATTGATTTAACGGTTTCAGGTGGAAGTATGCCCTACAATTATATATGGAGTAATAGCGCCAGCACCGAAGATATTACCGGACTTGGCGCTGGAACATATGATGTAATAGTGACTGACGCAATGAACTGTGTTACTTCAAATTCTGCCACTGTTACCCAGCCGGCATCTATTTCTGTGAACTCTGTAAAAAGTGATATCACTTGCTTTGGGGGGAATAATGGTAGCATCCAGATAAATGTAGCTGGCGGAACCGCTCCGTATAATTACCAATGGAGCAACAGCGCATCTTCTCAAAATCTGAGTTCTCTGGCTGCCGGCTCTTTTAGCGTAGTGGTAACGGATGCTAACAATTGCACACAATCAGCTTCTGTTTCTATTGTGGAACCGGCCTTGTTATCTGCATCTTCCTCTGTTTTAGCGGTTGGTTGCAGTGGTGTAAATGATGGTGCAATTGATGTGACTGTGAATGGTGGTGTGTCACCTTATACATTTACTTGGAATAACAATAGAAATACAGAAGATATAGCCAACATTGCTGCAGGTAATTATTCAGTAACCATTACAGACGCCAATGGTTGCATAACACAAAACGACAATGTAGTGGGCCTCACACCACCCATCGTTATTTCAGCTTCCGTTTCCAATACTCCATGTATTCAGGTTCAAAAAGGTGCGATTGATATAACTGTATCCGGTGGAACACCCGCTTATACTTTAGACTGGAGTAACGGTGAAACGACCGAGGACTTAGGAAATCTTACCACCGGTAATTATGTAGTTACTGTAACAGATACCAGAAGTTGTACCGCACAAGCTTCTTTCAATGTAGGATTTGATTATGCGTTGACTGTGCAAACAAGTTCAGATGTTACCATTGACTTGGGTACATCCGCAAATCTCACTGCTGTTGCCAATGTGAATCATAACAATACCTACCAATGGTCCCCCGCATTCAATGTTAGCTGTGCATCTTGCGCCAATACAGAAGCCACGCCTATTGCCAATACACTGTATACTGTGAACGTAACAGACGAAAATGGCTGCTCAGCATCTGGGGAAACAAATGTTACAGTCAATTCCATTACTGATATTTTCATCCCCAACGCTTTCTCTCCAAATAATGATGGTAATAACGATTACCTCCAGTTGTATGGCGATGTAAATACCATACAATATATGGACTTCAAAGTGTTTAATCGTTGGGGCGAAATGGTTTTTTCCTCTTCTAATCATCAGTTCCAGTGGGATGGTACCTACAAAGGAGAATTAGTTGACAGAGGAGCATATATCTACACCATGAATGTGGTGTTCATTAATGGTTACTCCAGAGATGATTACAAAGGATCTATCACTATTTTGAGATAAAGATTTCATATTCGGTTTTTCCTTCAAAACGACTCGCTTTAGCGAGTCGTTTTTTCTTTTATTCGCACTCAATTAAAATTTTTCCATATGAACAGACTTTACCTTTTGCTTTTCGTTTCGTTCTCTGCTTTGTCTTTGCAGGCTCAAACCATTTTTTCGGATGATTTTTCCTCCAATAACCTCCCCAACTGGACCGTGGTGAACCACTACTCCGGCAGTGCCGTTTTGTGGAAGTGGAATAACGGTACATCGGGCGGACAGGCCTCTGACCAGATAAACTATGCAGGGGCTTCCACGGGTTGTATCCTAGTAGATAGTGATGGAGATGGCGATACGAATGGTGCTACAAAAGAATACACCACTATTACCTCCAAAGCTATTGACTGTTCAACTGCTCCAAAGGTGTTTTTGAGTTTTTATGAATACTACGCAAAGTATCAGTCAGATACCCCACAAGTATTTATCAGCAGCGATTCCGCTAACTGGACACTTGTTTACGACCCTTCAGCAGGTTTTGCTCAAGATGAAACAACCAATAACCCCAATCTTGCAGAGGTAAATGTTTCCAGTGTTGCAGCGAATCAATCAAAAGTATACATCCGTTTTAGCTGGAAAGGAACTTGGGATTACTGGTGGTTTGTAGACGATGTAAAACTTTATATCCCTTCTTTAAATGAGGTAGCCGCAACCGGATTTAGCAACCTGTTGAGTAACGGTTGCCAGTTGAGTAACGCGGAGGCCTTTTCCATCAATTTCAAAAATAAAGGCTTGGCTGCAATTGATTCAGTAACCGCTAAGTATCAGGTTAACTCACTGGCCGTAGTATCCGAAAAGGTAATATTGAACAATCCTTTGCAGTTGGACTCTTCGTATACATATAGCTTTACTACAACAGCCGATTTTAGTTCTGCCGGAAATTATAACATAACAGCTTGGATAGAATTGCCCGGAGATACTATTAACAATAACGATACCATAGGAGGATTTGCTATCTCCGCTGCTCCATCTGCAATTCCGTATTCAATGGGATTTGAAGTGCCTACTTTTGGCACAGAAGTAGGAGGTCTTACCTGGACCACGGAAGATGTAAATAATGATGGATTCACTTGGAATCTTTCAGCTAGTGCACCGGCCACCGGTTCAGTTCATTTTCGGTATTATTACAACTTCAATAACACATCGGTAGGGGGCAATGATTGGTTGTTTTCGCCATGCCTGAATTTGATTGCCAATACGGCTTATAAGATTAGCTTTTTTGAGCAGGTAGGTATTAGTCAGGGAACGGTTTTTAATGAAAAATTAGAGTTGTTGCTCGGTAACGACAACTCACCGGCTGCCATGACTCAAAGCTTGGTAGACTTTGGCGAACTCAGTAATTCTGATTACGAAGAGAAAAAAGTGGCATACAAGCCAACCACTTCCGGAACCAGCTATCTTGGTTTTAGATGCTACAGCGACCCGGATGCATTTTATTTAGATATTGACGATGTAAATATTTCAGTTCTTGATTTGCCCAACGCCCAATTCAACACTTCTTTCAATGGACAAACCGTAAATGTAATTGATGCTTCTGATGAGCTGATTACCGACTGGCAATGGAGTTGGGGCGATGGAACCACATCTACCGGTCAAGGTCCGGCTCCCCATACTTATGCCACTGATGGTGTTTACGAAATTTGTTTGATTGTCAATAATCTGGCTGGTGCCGACACCACTTGCAAAACGGTAGTTATATCCGGTTTGTCAGATAATGAGAACCCGTTGAATATGGTTTTGTATCCTAATCCTACAAATCATGCGGTCAACATTTTATTCCAAGAACAACTAAGTTCCAATGCCAAATTGGAGTTGATGAATAGTTTGGGGCAGGTTGTGTTTGAAAAGGAAGTGAATAATAAAGTATTGGAGACTATTGATATGACTTCGTTCTCACAGGGATTGTATTATGTGAAAATTTCCAGTACCGATGCACAGTCGGTAACTCAATTTCTATATGCCAAGTAGCATTGATACAACGCCACAAACAAAATCGCCCCGAATTTTCGGGGCGATTTTGTTTGTGTAAAGCTTTAAGAAGTTATTTGGCGGTGCATATGTAACCTTGTTGTTCATAAGCGTCAATGGTCATTTTGAGACCATCGGCTTTGTCCGGGAAATCTTTCGGGCAAAAATCGCGAACGTCATTATCTCCAAAATCACAGGTGTAGCACTTGCTGCAAGATGAAAAGGAAAAAGAAATAAATATTAGTGTTAAGAAGGCTAGAATGATTTTGTTCATATTATTTGAATTATGTTTCGCCAAATTTGAAACAAACGGTCAGATTTCCAAAATTCGCCTCATGAACCATGTAAAACAGATAATTGTATCCCTACTTCTGCTGCTGTCTTATTCAAAATTGGAGGCGCAGATAGAAACCTATGCTCAAGGCGACTTGAATTTTCTCAAGCTAACGAATGGCTTAAATATTATCATCAAAAACAATACCCCTTCTCCCACCACAGAAGTTAGTTTTCATATCCGTTTCGGAAGTATATATGAACAGGATTCTTTCAGTGGTATAGCCAATGTATTGGAACATATCCTGTCCAATAAAATCCAAAAACATCTTTCAAACAGCCGTAATATTCTCAATAATAAGAGTTGCAGTTTCAATTCCTTTGTTACCACCGAACAATCTGTTTTTAAATTTAAGGTGAATTCTTCGTATGTGAAAAACTGCTTTGATTTAATGGTGGACTCGGTTTATAACTCCGTAATTCGCGATTTAGAGTTGCGCTATGCGATAGAGTCAATTCAGGAGGAGTTATTGCAGCCATCGAGCGCAAGACAGCGGATGGATAGCACCTTGCTGCGGAAACTTTATCGTGTGGAGTTTGATCGATTGAATGTGACAGGCAGCCCCTCTAAATTCAAGAATTTTAATCCATCTTCTTTACAGAAACATAAGGCGCGGTATTATAAATCGGATAATACAATTTGTAGTGTGAACGGGAGTTTTCAGACACAGTTCGTAATCAACGATTTTACCCCCTCCGCTAGTCGGCTATTCAAAGGGGATTATGACCCGGAAAGCATTACAAAGATTATTGATATCAAGCCAATGATCTATTCCACTAAACTTGTTTTTGAAGATAGCGAGGAAGACCCGGAGTTTCAGATTTGCTGGCAATTTCCAGGGGCATACTCTAATCAGAAAGACGGACACAAGTCTTATTTGCTTAGTTCCATTTTGAACGATAAAAACAATTACATACAGGTAAAAGCTGCCAAACTAAATTGCAAGAAACTTGCCTTTCAGTACGAAGCAAATAATTTTTCATCGGTGCTCAGGGTGGTGGTTATTCCCGCAAAAGAAAATTTGATGGCTACTTATAACATGGTACTCAGCGAGATGCAGCGGATAGACAAGTTATTGATTAACGAGTCGATGATGAATGCGGGTAAAGTGATTTTTAAAAAGGAGTTTGAGGCTATCAAAAAAACAAAAGACTATC